>JAFZUH010000312.1 GCA_017618435.1 Bacteroidales bacterium
AAGATTTCCGTAACAATAGATGGAATCCCCGTTAAACATACCCCCACCGTTCACTCCGGACGTATCGTAATTGACACAAAGGTTTGCAGGTGAAGAAGAGGTTCCTACGGTAATAATACGGCTACCCGTTCCTGTCGGGGCTATATAAATTCCTCCGCCGTTATTAGTGGCAGCATTATAATTGATATTAGCACCTGCTTCAAAGTCTATTTTTGCCTTATTCTGAACATAAATACCACCGCCTATACTATTTGCTCTGTTGTTTAAAATATCTACAACCCCCTTGCAAGTCAGAGTACTTGAGGTTGACAAACTCATACCTGCACCAGTCTGTGCTCTATTGTTTTTGATGACAGAAGTTCCGTTAACGGTCATAGCATGGCTATATAAGCAAAAACCGCCGCCATCGGAACCTGCAACATTGTTGGTATCGTAAAAATTGCCCTTACAAAGAATATTGGCACCCGTACTGCCGTCACTGCATTGCATACCACCACCACTTGTAGAAGCATAATTGCTGTCTAAAACAAGGTGATTGCAGGTTAGTGTCCCTGCATTGGCCATACCACCGCCAACACCACTTTTAGCATAATTTCCCCTTGCGTAAATATTGCCATTGCACGTAATGGTTCCTGCATTAAAAATACCCCCACCTCTTTCGGTTTTTGCAGTGTCAGCCCGACAAATAAAATTGGCATTCGTTTCAGCGGTACCTATGGTAATTGTACCAGTGTTATAAATACCACCACCACGTTTATTCGCCGTATTAGTATCAAGAGTCAGATTAGCATAAACATTGATGGTTCCTTTGTTATAAATACCACCGCCACCATCCGTAGTAGAAGTACCCTTGGCTGTATTATGAGTTATAGATGAAGCAACCATAAAATTTGCTGTACCGTTATTTACATATATGCCCCCTCCATTACTATTAGCCGTATTGTATGCAATAGATACATTGTTGATGTCAATAGTGCTTGTAGCATAATTAACGTATATACCACCTCCGTTACTTGCAGTATTATTTTCTATTCGTGAACCGGAAGGTATGGAAAACGAACCATATCCTGTATATATACCTCCACCTTTGCTTGATGCAGTATTATTTCTAATAGTTATAGCCTTTTCAAATGTTAATGTTAAAGCATTATTAATATAAAAACCACCACCATCACTTGCGGTATTCCCTGATATAGTAAGATCATCCTTAAATGTAGCAATAGGACCAGATACGAAATAAATTCCTCCGCCATAACCTGAAGCGGTATTATTTTGAATATTTACCTGACCATTAAAAGTCATGGCTTTTGCCCCTGAAAGATACAATCCTCCGCCATAACCTCCTGTTTTATTATTTGTTACATTAAGCGTACCATTGCAAGTCATAGGTCCCCAAATATACATACCTCCTCCGCCATTAGCGGTACCTGTATGTTCATTTTCCGTAATAGTAACATCCGTTAAGGTAAGTAATCCGGAACTATAAGTATATATCGCTGTCCTTGCTGTAGAACTTTTACAATTTTGTATAGTACAATTCGTCAAATTCACAATTGCAGACCCTGTCATATTTATCATAGCAGAAGTCATAGCTGATACCGTGTAAGTACTCTTATTTCCATCTAAAATAATGTTTGTCATATTTAAAGTACCTTTACTTATAATTATATTTCCACTGGTACTTGCACGTGTTATCGTTCTTTTTGTACTATTGTTGCTTACTACATTTACCACAATATTTTTATCTATAGTAGCCGCAACGCCACCCGTACCAATTGTTGCATTACCACTCACGGTCAGCGTATAAGGAGACCCTGTTGTTCCTGTGGTATTACAAGCATTTATTGCTGTAGCAAGATCTGTATAGGTATTTGTTCCATCAGAAATCTGTGCCTGCAATCTGTTCTGCATTCCGACACACAAAATCGCTGTCACGATCAATAAAAACCATCTTTTTTTGTCCATTTTTGTCATTTTAGATACTTTGTTGTGTTATTTATTTTATTTGTTGATTTATAGCAAATAACTGCCAATAAGAATACAAAGGTAATACTTTTTTTTGTATGTTTTTGTTTTCTGACAGAAATTTGTTTTTAGAAAAATTATCTTGTTTATTATCATAAATAAAATTGAAATTTTATGTTATCTTTGCAGAAAAATATATTAATATAAATATAAAACAGAGATGCAAGATAAAACTTTATTGGTATTGGCAGCAGGTATGGGAAGTCGTTATGGCGGTTTGAAACAAATAGACAAATTGGGACCATCAGGTGAAACGATAATAGACTATTCCATTTACGATGCTTTGTCAGCAGGTTTCAACAAGGTTGTTTTTGTGATTCGCAAAAGCATAGAAAAAGACTTTAATGAAGTTATTTTAAGCAAATACAAAGATAAAATAAATGTCGATTATGTATTGCAGGAGATAGAAAACGTTCCGAATCATATACCATATTCTCCGGAACGTACAAAACCGTGGGGAACAGGGCATGCCATATTGATGGCAAAAGACAAAATAAAGAATTTTTTTGCTGTCATCAATGGAGACGACCTTTATGGCCGCAATGCTTTTGTTACACTTGGACAATATTTGGATACTTTGTCTTTGGAAAAAGACAAATACACCTATTCTATGGTGGCTTATCCTTTGAAAAATACCTTGTCAGAGAACGGTACCGTTTCACGCGGACTTTGTCAAACAGATGAACATCATTGTTTGAAAAGCGTGAAAGAACATACCAAATTGCAAGCCATAGGCGGAAAAATAATCAATACCAATGAAGACGGAAGCGTTGTTGGTATGCCGGAAGATGCTGTCGTTTCTATGAATATTTGGGGGTTTCATCCGTCTATATTCCAATTTTTGGAAGAAAAATTTGAACTTTTCTTGAAAAACAATGCAGACAATCCCAAATCGGAATTTTATATTCCTTTTGTGGTAGACGAATTGATACAAGGCAAACAAGCAGAGGTAAAAGTTCTAACTACAGATGCCCAATGGTATGGTGTTACCTATCAAGAAGACAGACAAGGTGTTGTTGAGCATTTGCAAGCACAAACCGACAAGGGTGTTTATCCTTCTCCATTATGGAAATAAACAAAACAGCCGTTGTTTTTTGTTTGAATATTTTGTTGTGGGCAGGTCTTGCTTGTCAATCGACAATTGCCTATAATAAAAATAAACAGGACACACAACAGAGTTCTTTTGTTGCAGATACAATTGCGGAAAGTAAGGTGTTGCCCAAACCGCAATTTTGCCAAAAGATGGAGAATTTGGGTTTGGTTGAAATTCAAACCTTAGAACCGAATATTCGGGTGTTTGCCCCTTATGGCACAACCGAAAATTTTACACATACGGAATTGTATGATACATATCAATATGCTTATTTCCAACCAGATGTGGCTTTGATGATACAAAAAGCCTATCAGTATCTTCAGGAAGAAAAATCAGGCTGTACTTTTTTGATTTGGGACGGGGCACGTCCTTTGTCCGTACAGACAAAAATGTGGACTATCGCTTGTCAAATGGACAAAAAATGTTATGTTTCAAATCCGAAAAATACAGGATTGCATAATTATGGAGCGGCCGTAGATTTGACACTTGTTGATTCACTCGGAAATAAACTGGATATGGGAACTGATTTCGATTTCTTTGGAGAAGCGGCTCATACAGATAAAGAAAAAATATTGTTGGACAAAGGTATTTTAACAGCACAGCAGGTTGCCAATCGCCAATTGTTGCGTAGGGTGATGAAAAAAGCGGGATTTTCTGTTTTGCCAACAGAATGGTGGCATTTCAATGCTTGTTCCAGAATAACAGCCAAACAAAAATATCAACTTATAGATTGAAAAAATAATAATATGAATGTACTTGAAATAAATAATGTTTGCAAACATTATGGGGAATATACAGCGTTGGACAATGTGTCTTTGATTGTCAAAGAACAATCTGTTTTTGGTTTGTTGGGTCCTAACGGTGCAGGAAAGACATCTTTGATTCGTATTATCAACCAAATAACGGCTCCCGACAGCGGGAGTTTGACCTTTATGGGCGAACCTATGTCTTCAAAACATGTGGCTTATATTGGATATTTGCCTGAAGAAAGAGGTTTGTATAGAAAAATGAAAGTGGGAGAACAAGCCGTTTATTTGGCTATGCTCAAAGGTTTGGATAAGCAAACCGCAGAGAAAAGACTGAAAAAATGGTTTGAAAAATTTGAAATATATTCATGGTGGAACAAAAAAGTGGAAGAATTGTCCAAAGGAATGCAACAAAAAATACAGTTTATTGTAACCGTTGTTCATGAACCCAAATTTCTTATTTTTGATGAACCTTTTAGTGGATTTGACCCTATAAATGTCAATTTGTTAAAAGATGAAATGCTGTCTTTGAAAAAAAATGGGGCAAGCATTATCTTTTCTACGCACAATATGGCATCTGTTGAGGAATTGTGTGATGATATTGCCTTGATAAACAAGTCGAAAAAGATTTTAGACGGAAATATTGCAGATATAAAAAACAGATATAAAGAAAATATATTTGAAATAACTTATTTGCAATCGGATATAAACATTGCGGAGGTGCTTGGTGATACTTGTTCAATATTGGAGAGTTCCAATGAAAAAAACAGAACCTGTGTGAAAATCAAGTTTTTGGAGGGTGATTCCAATAGTTTGATAGCCAAATTGTTGCCATACGTGTCTATTTGTGAATTCAAAGAGGTGTTGCCAAGTATGGAAGAGGTGTTTATCAGACAAGTGAAAGAAAATACGCTTGAATAGTTGCTTATTCAAGCGATTGGGCGTTTACCATTTGGTAGTACAATCCTTTTTGTTCCAAAAGTTGTTGGTTGTTACCCACTTCTACTATTTTGCCTTTTTGTAATACGATAATTTTATCAGCATTTTGTATGGTTGCCAAACGGTGAGCGACAATAACGGCCGTTTTGTCCCGCAAAACATTGTTTAAGGCTGTTTGTACTACATGTTCGGAATGACTGTCAAGGGCGGATGTCGCTTCGTCAAGCAAAAGAACAGGCGGATTGTTGATAATTGCCCTTGCAATACTTAGGCGTTGCCTTTGCCCGCCCGACAATGTTAAACCTCTGTCTCCGATAATGGTTTCATATTGTTGGGGCATTTGCATAATAAATTCGTGAGCATTGGCCATTTTTGCGGCTTCTATCACTTTGGCTTCGTCAAATTCCCGTCCAAAACAAATATTGTTTTTTATGCTGTCGTTGAATAAGATAACATCTTGAGAAACCAATCCGGACAATTTTCTCACGTCAGAAATTATATAATCTCTAATATCAATGCCGTCAATGGTGAGTTGCCCTCCCGAAATGTCGTAAAGTCTTAACAAAAGATTGACAATACTTGTTTTTCCGCTGCCGGATTCGCCGACAAGGGCAATTTTTTCCCCTTTTTTGATACTTAAGTTTATATCTTGCAATGTCGGTTGGGTTTCGTAGGAAAAATTGACATGGGAAAAAACAATTTCATGCTTAAATGTATTGATAGGTATGGCATTGGGTTTTTCTATAATTTTTTCGTCACTGTCCAACACTTCCAAAATACGTTCTGCAGACACCACTCCTTTTTGCACGTAGTTGTAGGCACGAATACAACTATGAATAGGGGGAATAAGGCGGGCAAATATTAATACGAAAAATATTAAAGATTCTGAACTTAGACCTTTGTTGTTGAGAATGAGCATACTGCCGATTAGTATCACAATCAGTAAGGCTCCTATGGTCAATACTTCCGACAGCGGAGCGGACAATTCCACATAGCGGAAGATTTTTTTTGATAGCGAAGCATATCTTTTGTTGAATTTATAAAATTTGTTGTAGAAAAAGTTTTCTGCGTTATAACCTTTTACGACTTTCAATCCCGATATGGCTTCTTCGTAATGAGCGGTAAGAATGCTTAATTGTTGTTGGCTGTCTTTGCTTTGCATGCGTATTTTGTGGCTGATTTTGTTTGTGGCAAACACCACTAACGGCACAATAGTAATGGTAATAAGCGTCAAAAACGGATTGACAATTATCAAAGTAACAAAAAATACAAGTATGACAAACGGTTGTTGCAGCGTAACCTCGATAAAACGTCTGATGAGCGTATCTACTTCGGTTAAATCGTTGTTTAAACGGGTGATAATATCTCCCGACTGATATTTTGTATAAAAACTGAGCGGAAGAATTAAAATTTTGTTATACAATTCGTTTCTAATATCTCTTACTCCATTTGATGCAATCGGAATGGAAAAGAACGTATAGAAATATCGGCATAAGTTTGATAAAAACGAGAAGAAAATAAAAAGTCCGCTTACAAACAACAAAGCATTAATCATACCATAGTTGCTTTGTATCAAACAAATAAAATAAGACAGCGTATCAATAACGGATTGTGTTGAAAAGGCAAAATCGGGTCTTTCATATACGGGTTCGGTCAAGCCGAACAGAATGGAAACAAAAGGAATAATCATACCCATGGAAAACAAGGAAAAAAATGCGTATAATATATTAAAAAACAACGATTTTAGAATGTTTGTCCAATAAGGTTTGCAATAACCGAGAATCCGTTTTATAATAGAAAATTTCATTAAAAATCCAAATTTAGAGACAAATGACCTTGATGATGACTTATGCGTTGGTTTTCAATGCCCCAACCGTAATCGAAGCGTATCAGATAATTGAAAATCATAAACCGCAATCCTAATCCGAAACCGCAGACAACAGGTTCTGTTTGTCTATGGGTGGTAATATTTATACTTTCTCCTTTTGAAATGGTTCTGATGAACAAAGGATTATCTTTCGCATAAGGTGAAATGCCAGACCAAGCGGTGCCCACATCAACAAAGCCCACCAATTGCAATGAACGCAAAAAATTGTTTTTGATAGAGCGTTTGATAAAAGTTTGCATAAGTTGCCATCGCAATTCGGTGTTAAATACAGCGAAATTGTTCCCGTTGCGGATATTCTGTTTAAATCCTCTCATGTTGGTAGCCAAAGTCTGATAGGCATAGTTTATATTTCTGTCAATAGGAATATCTTTGTCAAAATTGGCGAAAATCCAATTGTCCACTCCGCCGAGATAGTAAATCAACGGGCTGTTGCCGAATGATGAGCCGCCAGCCAAACGGTTGGCCCATATCAGTGTGGGTGTCAATTGGGCATAATGTCGCAAATCTAACCCGATATTGCCCATATATCTGAAATGATTTTCAGCGGAAAATGTTGTAGAATTGTAGGGCGTGCAAGAAAATTCGGCAAACACCTTAGACCGGAAACCTTTTTTGATATTAACATCTATCGGTCGAGTGCAATCAACGACATATTCCGCTCTCGTTTCACACCAAATATCGTGTACAGGTTTGGTTTTCAAAGATATAATATCCAAAGCCTTGGTGTCGAATCTGTTGTAGCGGACACCAAAGGTAAAACGCAAACTTTGTACTTTGTCAAAAGGATATTTTAGCAAAAAATAGAACGAAGCCGTTTGATGTTTTTGCTGAAAATAGGTGTTGTTATCGGTATTTACATAGCGTTGTGTGCGATAATAGGCTATAAATTGTTTGTCCCAGCGTTTTTTGAGCGTTTCATAACTGTAAAGAAGTTCCATATCTCCGATGTTGAACATAGACAAACGAATGCCGCCAAGCATACGATGGTCTTCCATCAAATCGGTCAAGGCTATCATAAACAAGCCGTTTATATCATTATTTAAATAGATGGGTGAAGAGGAGTTGATAAAAGATTGGTACGAAAGATTCAAAAAACTGAAATCCAATTGGGTAATAGTCTTGTTTATATAATATTGCGTATATAAATTTCTTGGAATTAGCGTGTTCGGGTTTTGGGGTTGGGGTTTCATTTTAAACACCATATTTTGATAATTGCTGTCCAAAGTGGTGCTGTCGGCTGACAAAAAATCAGACAGCCGCATTTGTCGTAATTTTTTTTCTGTTTTGTGTGCAGATTCTTTATTTTCTTTGTTTTCAGAGTTTTCGTTGATGAGTGAAGTTGGATTTTTCTCAAAAGAAATTTGGGGTAAGGGTTTTATGTTTTGAGAGAATTCGCTTTTGTTTATTTTCCATTGTCCGTCTTGGTGTATTTGGGAAAAGATGGCATTTTGTTCTTTGGAAAAACTTTGATTGCCAATGGCTGTTGCATATCTTTCTACAGGAAAAGCATTTATTTGATACGCATAATGGATACCTGTGTCTATTCTGCTGATGACATATGAAAACTCTCCGACATAGCGGGTGCTTGCAGATTGTTCGTTTTTAACAAACGTCAGGAGTTTGTTGTAGGTTTCAATGCCAAAAATATCTGAATATGAAGAGTCGTTGCTTACTCTTATCAATTTTTTGTCTTTGGCGGCATAATTGTAAACAAACAAATCGAAAGCATTTGTATTGTATTGGTTGTCATTGCCCAATGTGTCGTTGGAACGATTGGAACTGAATATAATTTGTTGGTTATCGAGAAAAAACGAGGGAGCTATATCGTCCTGTTTGTCATTGGTGATTTGTTCCAAACTTCTTGAAAAAAGATTGTAAACATAAATGTCAGATTGACCGTTGTTTACACCGGACAATACTATACGTTTGCCGTCAGACGAAAACGCCAAGGAAGTGATTTTGTTAATAAAAATCACTTGTCGGTCAAGATATTTCTTTTTGTTTATATCATAGGGCAAAAGATAAACTTTGTCTTTGTGTTCTTCCATCAGATAGACAAAATCTCCCGAAGGGTTCCACAATGGAATAGGGTAACTCATATCGGGGTTGTCTTCTATGCTATAATGTTTGAAATAAATGTTTTTTTTCTTTTGGGTTTCCAAATTCAATAGGCAAACCCTTATTTTCCCTTCTTTGTTGGAAACATAGGCAAGCAAATCTCCATTGGGCGATATACGCGGAAACAGATAGTTTGTAAAGGCTTTGTCTTTAAGCACATTGGAAGATAATGCGGTGGCGGAACTGTCTGCCTTGAACCGGGTTTGACAATAGTTTATCCATTCTGTTTTTAGTTCTTTGTAGGGTTTGCCGAAAACTATTTTGCATCCTTTTTCGTAATTTCTAAATCTTGCACTGTAATAGGCGAGCGATGAAACCGATGATGTACCATAGGTGTCTGCTACAAATTTCCACCAAGACATACCTGCAACTATTTGATTTTGAATAGGTAGAAAATGCAGTTTTTCATAATGCGAATTATTGGCTTCTTCCCGTATTTGTGTTTCTATGGCTATTGTCCACGGTCGCGACAAATAAGTACTTAGCCCTTCGGAAAACCAAACGGGCAAAGGTGAAATATAACCTGCTCTCATATTAGACCCGATATTGGAACCAGCAAAGCAACTTTCGAGCAACAAACGGCAAACGCCTTTTTTTAAGTCTATGTAAAAATCATGTATATTGCCTTTGTAATACAAAAAAACTTTATGTCCATAGATGGCAGATACTCCTCCGGTATTGTAAAAATTGTCATTGTCCAAGCCTATATTCGATTGTTCGAAATCGCTTTGGCGGGCATAGATAATGATTTGCATTTTGTGAGCCAACTGAAAGCCCACTTTGGTTTCCATTTCTTCCAAAATATTCGGTAGATGTTGGGCGGTAAAATCTGCCAATGCTTTGGTTTGTGGATAATAGTGAATGTCGGCAATATCGGTGCGGTAAAAACTCCAGACTCTTTGTGCTTTTTTGTATTGTATCCGGTTTTTTCCAAAAGACATATTGCTCCCGTTTTGGAATTGGGCACTGGCAACAAGACTCCCTGCCAGCAACAATAACAAAAACAGGTGGCTGTTCCAAATGGCAAAATGTGTTTTGGCGGTTTTTAACATGATTATTTACCTATAATTAATCTTGCAAAGATAGCATAAAATTTCAATATTGTTGAAAATACAAAAATCCACCAAAATGAAATTTGAATTATATAAAAAAGAGAAGAATAACAATCCATAGAAAATATGTATCTTTGCAAAGTTGTCAAACTAAAAATTTGAACAGAAAAGGAAAAAATAATATTATATTGTAAATAACGGGCTTTTACGCTTTTATTCTCTACTCAGTAAACGACCAATTTATTAAAGTATATGAGAATAAGTTTGTAATGGTTCACGTGTTTGGCGTGTGCTGTTTTAGCTTATTATATACTATGCTTTGGTCGGCTAACTGGGTAAATAAGAAAAAAACAGGTTCACGCCTTTTTTATGACTTATAGAAATGACTAAGCCCCCAAATATCTTGAAATATGGAAGAAATACACATGGGGAAATTGATAAAAATGCACCTCAAACAAAAAGGGATAAAGATGCAATGGTTGTGTGAACAAATGCACTGCCATCGCAATACGATGTACGGCATTTTGGAACGCCCTTGGATTGACAGTTACACCTTGATGAGGATTTCCATTATTTTGGACCACAATTTTTTTGCCGAATTGTCCGCTTATTATGCCGACAGTAAGGAACATTTGAAAAGTTCCGATGCAGAATAAAACACAAAATGTACATTTTTTACGTGCATTTTGTCCGTTTTTTACGGACAGCGGAAAAAGAGTACAACGAATATTATTATATACTTTTGCACCCAATGATTGAATACGGAGTTGAGGTGTAAGAAAATGGTTCTGCTTGCACCAAGATTAATATTAACAAATTGAACCGTTTTTTGTAGAATGACAAAAAAATATTTTAGAATCGGATTATTAATTTTAACAAGTTTGGTTATCTGTTTTTCATCTTCTTATGCTCAAAAGAAGCAAGAAGATCCCTACAAAAGAGCGAAAGCCAAGGTAAAGGAATTACAAAAGAAGGGTGAAACCATAGTTGCAGGAAGTAGTACCGCAATAGAAATGTTAGCCAAACATTATGAAAAAAAAGACAGGGGCTATATGGAAAGATTAGGGACTGCCGATAATTGTAAATCTATGAATGTTTGTCGTCAAGTGGCTATGAATAATGCTCAAGTATTATTGGCACAAGAAGTTTCTTCTCAAATCAGAGGGGCGTTGGAAAGTGGGTTGAGACACGATGCGAGTGATACAGATTTAGAGAAAGATGTAACAGAAGGAAATACATTCAAAGCCTTTGCCGCAAATCTTTCCGGTTGTTTGGAGTATGGTTTCGCTACATACAAACAAGACAAAAATGGAAACAAAAATTATACAATGTATTTTCTTGTGGACAAGAACAAACTCACACAACAATTAGAACGTTCTTTAAAAGAAACCAAATTGACCATTGAAAAAATAAAAAGCATTTCCGATTTTGTTAAAGAGGGACTTTCTGACGATATAGAATAATAATGTCAATTAAAATGAAAAATTAAAATGAAAAATAAAAAAATAATCTTGATATTTACCCTGTGCCTACTATATGTAAGCATAGGGTTTACCCAAAGTGTTCCGAATTGGGTAGATGCTGATGTGCGTGCCACAAAATATTCTTCCAATAAATATCTTATCGGTTTTGCTTATGGTAATCTTAATGGAAAAGAAAATCTTGCACAAGCAACAGAGCGTATAAAAAACGCCGCCCAAAGCAATTTGTTGGAAAGCATTCAGGTAAATATGAAATCGAATACCCGTTCGGCCATTACTGCCGAAAATGTCAATGGTCAGTATTATGAAAATGAAGCCTTTGTC
>JAFZUH010000313.1 GCA_017618435.1 Bacteroidales bacterium
AAGATTTCCGTAACAATAGATGGAATCCCCGTTAAACATACCCCCACCGTTCACTCCGGACGTATCGTAATTGACACAAAGGTTTGCAGGTGAAGAAGAGGTTCCTACGGTAATAATACGGCTACCCGTTCCTGTCGGGGCAATATAAATTCCTCCGCCGTTATTAGCAGCATTGTAATTGACATTTGCTCCTGCTTCAAAGTATATTTTTGCCTTATCCTGAACATAAATACCTCCGCCGTATGTTGTCGAACGATTTTTTAAAATATTGACAAAACCCTTGCATGTCAAAGTACTTGAAGTTGTCAAACTCATACCTGCACCAGTCTGTGCACTATTGTTTTTGATGACAGAAATTCCGTTTACGGTCATAGCATGGCTATATAAGCAAAAACCGCCACCATCGCCACCTGAAACATTGTTGGTATCGTAGAAATTACCCTTACAAAGGATATTGGCGCCCGTACTACCGTCACTACATTGCATTCCACCACCACTTTTAGAAGCATAATTACTATCTAAAATAAGATGATTGCAGGTTAATATCCCTGCATTAGCCATACCGCCGCCAAGACTATTATTTGCAGAATTTCCCCTTGCGTAAATATTACCATTGCAGGTAATAGTTCCTGAGTTAAAAATACCACCACCTCTTTCGATTTTTGTAGTGTCAGCACGACAAATCAAATTGGCATTTGTTCCAACAGTACCGATGATAATCGTACCGGTATTATACATACCACCACCACGTTTGTTCGCTGTATTAGTGTCAAGAGGCAGATTTGCATAACTATTGATGGTTCCTTTATTATAAATACCACCGCCATCGTTTGAAGCAACATTATTAGTTATAGTCGGGGCAACATTAAAGTTTACTACACCTCCATTGATATACATTCCCGCTCCATCTACAGCGGTATTGCGATTAGTCCAACTGCCACCTATGGTACTTGCCGTGGTATTGAAATTAAGTACACCATTATTCATATAAACTCCACCACCTACTCCTGTTGTTGCCTGATTGCCTATAATAGAGGCTCCATTCAGGGTCAATGAATTTGCAGTATCCGTTTCTCCCAAACATATACCACCGCCATAGGTTGCAGTATTGTTACTTACGGTTAACTTCCCGTCTATGGTAAGTGTACCATTGGTTTTGTTTAAGCCACCGCCATAAGTTGCAGCAGTATTACCTGTTATGGTCATATCTCCGGTACAATGGAAAACACCTGCTCTGAAATTCATACCACCGCCATAATCGGTACTTGTATTATTGCTCATCGTTACATTTCCATAAATGGTATCCTTGGCAAGGCCGGAATTTTGATAGAATGCACCTCCAAATGCAGCCGTATTATTATCAAAGACAATATTTTTATTATCATTATTTTTACCTACTATCAACAGACCTCTAAGACGATAAATTCCACCACCATAATAGCCATGATTATTGCTTATATTCGCTCCACCGTACAGATTCAAGGTCGGAGGAGTCGTATTGTCTTCCGCAAAACAAATACCGCCGCCATGACCTCCTGCTGTTGTTCTGTATGCCGTATTGTTCGTAACCGTCAATAAGGCATTGCAGGTAACAGTGGAATTACCACCCACATTCATACCACCGCCTTTGCTGCCATTAATAGTAGAACCGTTATGGTCTAACGTCAAAGCACCATCGGCGACAATACTTCCGCCTCTGATGGCTATACCGCTACCGAATTTTGCAGCGTTGTAGGCTATGGTTGTCGCAACAGGGAAGTTTAC
>JAFZUH010000314.1 GCA_017618435.1 Bacteroidales bacterium
ATTTTATTATTGTGTAGCCTATTGCTTTTGTTGCAAGCAACATGGGCTCAAATTACCGTTGTCGGTTCCGAAAACTTTGACGGAACAAGTCATACGTTTACGGCTTCGACCATGAACGGTGCAACATGGACAATAGACCAGACCTATCATTACAATGGGGCAAAGTCTATTTTGGGAGCGGTTCCCTTTTTTGCCGGTGATTCCATAATACTGGTATCACCCGTCTATGACTTTACCAATTATGGGTGGGTGCAAATGTCTTTTGCACAAATCTGTAAAGTGTCAGCATTGGACGAATGTAAGGTTCAATACCGATTGGATGCTATGGGTACTATGGGAGCATGGAAAGATGTACCTGCTTCTACCTATAGAGGAACCGCACGCAATTACGCTGCAGGTGGTTTCAATGCCAATTCGTATGCTATTTGGAATGCAGCCGATAGCATGGCCTTGCCTGTCAATAGTACGTGGTGGCAAACAGAAGTGTTTGAACTCAACAACGAAGTGTCTTACGACAAGGCTCAATTCCGTTTTGTTTTGAAACGAAATGCTTCTGCTCCAACCAATGTGAACTACGGTTGGTTGATAGACGCTTTCAAAGTGGAGGCTTCTACTTATGAAATAAAACCTCCTGTAGTGGAACTCATCAATATCTATCCTTCCGTTGTTATGACGGTAGGTCCTTACGTGGTAAATGCCAAAGTGGCAACACGTACAGCCGCACAAATAACAAGACCGAAAATGTATTATACTGCCGTATTGCCTAACGGTATGGGTACGGTGAACGATTCTGTGGCAATGACCGCATACGCAGGCGACTCTTTGTGGACAGCCTCAATACCTTCTTTCAGATACGGAACATCTATACAATACAAAATAATCGGTAAAGATACCAACGGAAATACCGATTCTGTTATTTCCAACACCTTTACCTCACAAAAAGCCTTTACCTATTGGCACTATGTTGGGGATACCAATTTAACCACAACAAAAGATCAAGTGCCTTATACTCCATATTATGAAGATTCTTGGTCAAGAACCTTGTATTTGGCATCGGAATTGTCGGAGGGAAATATTACCCGTATTGCATGGAAGAGCAGCAGTTCAGATATTTCTACTACAGACAGTGTTTCTATCTATTTCAAATTGACTCAAGATACCAAAGTACCTATAAATACATCGCCGGCTTATGCTCCGACATCTTATATCGACCCGCTTGCAGACGGGGCAACTTTGGTTTGGAAAGGTTCAATTACAACAGAAGATGATGATTGGGTGAATATTACCTTGGATTCTGTTTTTGAAATGCCTGCAGGCTATAATCTTGTAGTGTATGTTGATGCCAAACCGGGTTATTATGAAGACCAAGCCGATTGGTATGCACATCCTGTAAGCGGAGATTTGCGTCCGATTTATGAGTATGAAGATGATATTCTTGTCTTTAATCCGATAGAATATAATGGTCGTTATAGTGATTTGAGACCTAATACCAGATTTTTCTTTGACAATACTGCTGACAGCACTTCAGGATTGTTGAAAAGTTTGACTATAGCCGATACTATTGTTGTTTCGTCAGCAAGTCCGTCTCAACAATTTGGTGTGAATATGAAAAACACAGGTGTTTATGATTTGACTTCTGCCGTATTCGGTTGGAGTCTCAATGGTGTTGTTCAAAGCAACAATGTACCATGGACAGGCAATATCACCGCCGATATGACAGCGGCTTGCAATGTGGGTACATACGCCCCCAAATACAATGGCTACGATACCATTCAGGTGTGGATAAACAGTGTTAACGGTACGGCTTTGTCCGCTATACGGGACACCTTGACAGCCGTGGTATATGGGACAGCAGATATAGTCATTTTCTGGCAAAAATATTTGGACGATACTGTTTTCACAACAGGACCTTTTGATATAGAAGTAAAAGCGGTGTCATTGACCAATCACACTATTTCTGCTTTGGACTTTATCTATTGGGCAACCAAAAACGGAAATACTATAAAAGATACTATACCAATGACAAATAATGGTAATGGTATCTGGTCGGTTGTATGTCCCAACATTGCCTATGGCTCTGATGTGCTCTATGCCGTGGAAGCCTACGATTTTTTAGGCAATAAGATACTTCCTATAAAACAGACTTACATAGACCCGACCAGAGTAAGGGATTATTTCTATGCAGGTGATACCAACTCAACGCAAACTGTTGGCGATGTACCATGTGATCCGAATTATTATTATTCATGGGCAAGAATGCTGTATTTGCCGTTTGAAGTAGAAAACAGTATCATTTACAATATAGCGTTCCGTTCCAAAAATGTTTTACGCTATCCGTACGCTAATCAAAAATGTTATTTCAAATTGGTTAATATGAATACGGTTGACGGTATGGACGGTTGGGACGATAAACTATATCATAATCCTAGTATAGATGATACTGCAACATTGGTTTGGGAAGGTACCTTGCCTCCATTGCAAGCCGGAGAATGGTTTGACCTTGAATTGAAACAACCTTTCACCGTTCCTGCTGGCTATAGTTTAATGGTATATTATGACCATCAAAATGGAGACCAAGGTTACTGGGAAAGTGTAAGTTGGTATGCTACTTATCCTATTTATCATAATGGTGATGATTATTATTATCTGGCAACAAATAATAGTTTTGATAATATAGCAGATAGTACAAAGAGCGGTTGGGATGATAACTATAGACCGATTGCTCGCTTTAGAATGGAAAAGAGCGTACAATGGGATACCAACTCAGTAGCCTTGGAACAAATCATTACTCCTGCCAACAATCAATCTATTGCTGCCGGTAATCAACCTATCACTGTTGTTGTTAGAAACAAAGGTCTCAATGATATGAATTGTACAATTTATTATTCTATCAATGGTGCGGCTCCAGTTTCTTATAATTACAATAAAGGTTTAGCTTGGGGGTTGATAGACACTGTAAATATAGGTACTTTCAATGCTGTTGTAGGTGATGTATATAATATTACGGTATGGGTTGCCAATCCGAACGGACAAGTGGATCCTGACCTTAGCGATGATACTTTGACTACACTTGCCGTTGCATGTAACGGTGCTTTGTCGGCAGGTACTTATACCATTGGTGCTTCTGCCAATGCAGATTATGCTACCCTTGACCAATTCTTGCGTAACTTGCAGATATGCGGTGTGAATACACACGGCACATTCAGAGTAGAAATGGAATCAGGTACTTACAATGGTGCTAACAATATTAGTTATGTAACAGAGGTGCTGACTTCTGCCGACACTTTGATAATTACCTCTCAAGCAAGCAATGCTGGTGCTGTTGTTTTTGCCCACAATGGCAATGTATTTGAATTGGACAGCAATTTCAATGTCTATATTACCGATGTAACAATCAATGCATCGGCTGGTGTAGGTGCTGGTGTTAATTTCTTCAGACCTTGTTACAATATAGAAATAAATGGTTGTGTGTTCAATATGCATATCACAAATACAAGCAACACTTCATCTGCTATTCGTTTCAATGGTAATGATGAAAAAGTTAAAACAGGAAGAACTTTGGCTTGGGGTGATTTGCGTATATTGAACAATACTTTCAATTATGGTTATGCAAGTGTTTGGTTCCATACACCAAACTCCAATGCGGCTACGTTGAAAGCCAATTCAGGTAAATTTACCATAAAGAATAATAAGATGAATGACTTTTATAATACTGGCATTTATGTTATCAATTACGGAAAATTTGATTGGGTTGCCAACAATGAACTTACTAATAGAAGAGCATCATCTCAATATGGTATCTATATGGCCAATTACATGAAAGTAGATAGTGGTATTGTTAATAATAAAATGTTTTTCAATCATAATTCTACGGTTAATGGTGGTTTGTATTTGACTTATTTGAATCACACTGGCAATACAGGTGCAACAACCAATGCCTTGGTAGCAAATAATGAAATTATCCGATTAGGCAATGGCTCATTCACGGGCATTTACACTTCTTACAACTATGCGGATATTGTTCACAATACTGTTTATCGTGCTACGGGTACTGGTGCATGCAAAAATTTGTCAATAGGTACTTATAATACATCTACGGGAAATACAATTATTAAGAACAATATTTTCCATGCAGGTTCTACAGCAACAGCAAGTAATGCGAATGGTAACTATGCTATTTATGCAAGTGGCGTCAATTATGTAAAACCAACTTATCATGTAATCTTGGATTATAATGATTACTATAGTGTAGGATCATATATTGGCTATGTAAGCAATGCCAAAGCAACTTTAGCGGATTGGAGAGCTGTAAGTTTACAAGATACCAATTCTATTTCCGTTAGACCAATATTGAAAGATTCTTCTGTAAATGGAGATATTGACAACTACTTGGATTTGATGGCTCCCAATTGCGGTGTAAATGTGGATATCAATGGAACAAGACGTTGGGATAGAACACCAATGGGTGCCTATACTCCGCTTATCAGTGCCCAAGGTCCTGATTTGGCTGTTACGGAATTTGTAGAACCGCAAGGCATTTCAAGTTCAAGTGAATTGTGTGCTCCAAACTATGTTGCCGTAAAAGTAGCCGTTACCAATGTGGGTACCTCTGTAATAGACTTTGCACAAACACCGATGAAAGTAACGCTTCAGGTGTCAGGTGCAGACTCTGCAGTAATAGATACAATTATTCGTACAGGTACATTCAATCCGTTTAATATAGATACGGTTGAAATTACCAATGCCCTCAATGTAGATTTGGCAGGCACTTTGATATTGACTGCTTCCGTATCTTGCAGTGCGGATACTGTTTACAGCGATGATACCCTTGCCATGACCTACGGTCCAACCCGTTGGATGTTGCCTTTGGATGAAGATTTCTCTAACGGATTCCCTGAATCTATGCACGTAAGAGACAACAACACGTCTGCAACATGGGCTATTATGAACGACAGCAATGCAACAGGCACCGTTAAACCTCAATTCGGCAAGTCGATGTTGGCATTTGACGGCGGTAGAGGTGCTGAAAGCAAATTGTTTACCCGTCAGTTGAATTTTACCAACACAAGAGAACCTGTATTGGATTTCTGGTATTGGCACGATACAAGTGCAAATGCAGGCAACGATATAGTGAATGTGGCCTACACGGTTAATGGTGGCGTTTCTTATGTGGCTTTGTTCAACTTGCAGAAAAACAACGGTACCGACCATGGTTGGAAACAATATACGGCACAATTGGATTCTGCTATCGGAGCAACTTGTGTAATTCTTATATTCGATGCTTTGAGAACAACAGATCCGCAACAATATGACGGTGAACAATATTTGGACAGAATACGTATTATTGCAAAACAAGATGTGGCTATTGCCGATATATTGACAAGCCCTGTTAATGTTTGCAACACTACTACGGATTTGTCGGTAGTATTGGAAAATATCACCTCTCAAACTATTGATTTCTCCATGTATCCGACAGCATTGCAAGTGGATATTACAGGAGCCATGACCCAATCGTTCACCTATCCTTTGACAAGCGGTACTATACTGGCATTGTCAAAAGATACGTTTGATATTACAACAGGTTTGACTTTGGCTAATGGCACCTATAGAATTGCAGCCAAATTGCTGACTTCTATAGACGGCAATGCCGCCAATGATACTTTGAGCAAAACTATAACACTCAATCCTTCGTTGAATGTTGTCGCTCAAAAGGTAAGTTCAACCAACAATTGCCTAATATCAGGCACAACCATCAACCAAGTAGTAGATATTACCAACAACGGTGATATGGATATGGAAGATTTGATATTGAAATTGGAAGTGTCGAATGCAAGCGGTTCGGTTGTCGAAACCTTGTATGATACCATATCCCGTGTAATAACAGTAGGTTTGAATATCTCTCATACATTCAAATATGCTTATACTGTACCTAATGGCGAACAATACAATGTTGCCGTTACCGTTTCGCCAATGTGCAATGCAGCATTGACATTCAATTCGGTAATCAATGAATGTATAGACTTGAACGACTTGGCTGTTGATGGTATTCTTGTTCCAGCCAATGACGGCACATGCAGCAAAATCGGAGACAGATTCAGTGTGAAAGTGAAAGTCAGCAACCATAATCCTATTGATGATGCACACAATGTAAATCTCTATGCAGAAATTGTGGACAACAACAATACAAAATTGGCTTCTTGGACTGAAACCATCAATACTATCAATGCCGATGATTACGAAGAAGTGGAATTTGCTCCATTTACTGTTCCTTCAGTGGCAAGTTTCACTGTAAATGCTTATTTGGTTGGCAATAGTGATGTAAATGCTGCCAACGATACGGCTGCACCTGTAACCAAATGCACCGATTTGGGCATTGAAAATGCAGATGTGAACGGAATGAGCATGTCTCAGAACATTCCTAACCCAGCCAAAGGCAAGACAAGTGTAACCTACACTGTTCCTGAAGACGGCAAGGTGATGTTCAATATTATGACCGTTACAGGTCAAATACTCTACACTGAAGAAGTGAGTGCAATGGCAGGTGCAAACCGCATTGAATTCAATACCGAAAGCATGGCTTCGGGCATATACTTCTACAGCATGACCTTCAATGGTCAAAAAATTGTCAAGAAGATGACAATCCGAAAATAAAATAACTTTTTTAATGCAGAGGCAGCCTTTAGGCTGCCTCTTTTTTTCTGCATTTTTTGACGGATTGTTGCTTTTGGGGCAAAAATACTTCCAAATAAAGTTCTAAAAACTGCTATTGGGAAGCGAAGTTGTAAAATAAATAATTGATATGTAAATACATAAATATTCTTCATGTTCCATAAATAATTTATATCTTTGCAATAGTTAAAAATTTATTCATTAAAAATTTAATCGTATGAAAAAAACAGTTTTATTTTCAGTGATTGCGGCAATGATAGTGTTCGCAAGTTGTAACAAAGACGGTGTGTATAATCCCGCAAAGAAAATCAGTAAAATAACCATAACCGAAACCGATCTTTCGCCAAGAGGTGGAGATGTGCAGACTACAGTACAGAATTGGACTTGGAAAAAGAAACAATTACAAAGTATTGTTTACACTATTAAGGGTAACCAAGATACTTCTTGGACAGAAGAGTTTTCCTATGACAAAAGCGGCAGACTTATTCGTATAGAAGACAAAAAAAATAACCACTACACAGTGTATGAATATGACGGTGACCAATTGGACAAAGTGCTTTGCTTTGAGTATAATGAGAAAATGGCTGAATATAATTTCAAATACAAAGGCGACAGATTGTCTGAGATTGAATGTCTGGATTTTTATCGCTATTATTCAATCCAGAAAGAAAACAAATTGAATCCATTGGCATTTGTTTGTCCTTCGGCAATTGTGGATTTGGCTCAAAAGGCAGAAGAAAATGTTGCCTTGACAGAATCACAGCCACGCCAAAAGATGAATGCAAGCAAGTTGGTATTGTCTTTGGAATGGGACGGCACCAATATTTCAAAAATAGCCAAAGACTATCCGGGTTATAATAAAAGATATGAATGTCTTTTAACTTACGACAGCGGAAAAAATCCATTTGCAGGATTTTTCGCTTTGGATTTCATAGGTGCCTATTATTATAAGAGTGCCAATAACATTGTTTCCATGACACAAGTCGGTAGTACGTGGAAAAGAGAATATATTTATACCTACAAAGGTCAATATCCGGAATCCTATACCTATACCGATTCATATAGTAACGAACCTTATTGTAGATATAATTACCAGATTGAATATAAGTAAACAATAAGTTATTTATTAATAATTAAAAATTGAATTGTATGAAAAAGTTAGTTGTATTGTCCATGATGGCGACAATGATATTGTTTGCAAGTTGTGATAAAGACGGGGTGTACAATCCCATAAAGAAAATCAGTAAAATAACCTGTACCCGTACTCATATTGGTACCCAGGGGACTGAGTCAAATACGACAGAACAAAACTGGACTTGGAACAAAAACCAATTGCAAAAGATTGTTTATTATGACAGAGAAGACCAATATACTTGGACAGAGGAATTTTCTTATAACAAAAGTGGCAGACTTATTCGTGTGGAAGATAAAGAAAAAGAGGAATATACCACCTACGAATACGAAGGTGACCAATTGAACAAAGTGGTTTATTACTACAATAATTTCAGAGAATGTGAATATCATTTTAAATATGAAGGCGAAAAATTGTCTGAAATTGAATGTTGGGAATTTTCTGACTATTATTCAATAAAGAAAGAAAACCGTTCAAATCCGTTGGCATTTGTATGTTCGCCTGAAATTGCCAATCTTACTCAAAAGGTAGTAGACGATGTGGCTGTGGCTACAGAAGGACAACCTCATCGTAAAATGGAGGTTGATATTACTACAATATCTTTGAAATGGGACGGAAATAATATTTCAAGAATGATATATACCTATCCTTTTTATAATGAAAGATGTGAATATCTTTTAACGTATGATAAAAAAGTAAATCCCTTTGCCGGATTTTTCGCTTTGGATTTCGACTATGCCTATGATTATGACTATGTTTATAAAAATGCCAATAACATTGTTTCCATGACAGAAGTCGGTAGTATGTGGAAAAGAGAATATAATTATACCTACAAAGGTCAATATCCGGAATCCTATACCTATACTGATGTATATGAAAATAGTTCGTATAGATACGACTATAAGATAGAATACAAATAGGCAAACAAATTTGTATAGGGAACACAAAAATAAGGCAGCCAAAGGCTGCCTTTTGTTGTATAATAAAAAATTAACGAGGGTTCTTATTTTTTCATAAACCGTTGCCGGCAAACTTCAAACAGCATAATGCCGGTAGCAACAGACACATTCAGGGAATCTATAACCGAATTTTTTGCCATAGGTATGCTGATAATATGGTCGCAGGCTTGGGCTAAAATCGGAGCAATGCCTTCATATTCGTTGCCCATAACAATGCAAGTAGGCAGGGTGTAGTTCAGTTCATAATAATTTTTTGAGGCTTTTTCGTTGCAACCCAATACCTGTACACCGCTTTGTTGTAAGTATTCTACAATTTCCACCAGATTGTCATGGCGGCAGACAGGTGTGCTGAATAAGGCACCTGCGGAGGTTTTTATTGCATCTTCGTTGATTTGGGCACTGTTTTTTGAAGGAATAATCACGGCATCAACACCGGCACATTCTGCACTGCGGACAATGGCTCCCATATTGCGGACATCGGTAACTCTGTCCAAAAGCAATAGAAAAGGCACGTGTCCGTTTTCGTATATGCTCGGCAAAATATCGTAAATGCTTTGATAGGGAATAGGGGAAACAAAAGCAATGGCTCCTTGGTGGTTTCCGCGTGTGTAGCGGTTGAGCCGCTCAACGGGGACATATTGGAAAGGAATGTTTTTTTCTCTTACCAAGGCAAACAAATCTTTGAATATTTGCCCCGAAATACCCCGTTGGAAAACTACCTTGTCTATGTCCTTGCCGCTGTTGATGGCTTCTGTTATGGCACGAATACCATAAATAAGGTTGTTGTTTTTGCTTTTCTCTCTATGAAAACTATTGTTGTTGTACATCATTATTCTTTTTAAACAAAATAGGTGAAAGTACCATGCTCGGAAGTGATGGTAACTTGTTTTTGCGGAGCCTTTTCCACTCTGCCGACAATTTGTGCATCTATATCGAAAGATTGGGAAATAGCAATAAGGTCTTTTGCAATGTTTTCATTTACATACAATTCCATTCTATGTCCCATATTAAAGAACTTGTACATTTCACTCCAATCGGTTTGTGATTCTTTTTGTATCATCTTGAATAGCGGTGGTGTCGGGAATAGGTTGTCTTTGATAATATGCAAATTGTCAATAAAATGCAATATTTTTGTTTGTGCTCCTCCGCTGCAATGTATAATTGCGTGAATATCATTTCTGTAGTTGTCCAATATGAGTTTAATAACAGGCATATAGGTTCTTGTGGGTGAAAGCACCATTTTGCCGACATTTACACCTTCTATTTCTGTCGGGTCTGTAAGGTTGTGGCTTCCGCAATATACTACGCTGTCGTCAAGAGCATGGTCATAACTTTCGGGGAATAGTTTCATGAGTGTTTTGTTGAATACATCGTGTCTTGCCGAAGTAAGACCATTGCTGCCCATGCCGCCGTTGTATTCATTCTCGTAGAGGGCTTTGCCGTATGAAGCCAAGCCGACAATCACATCTCCCGGGCGTATGTTTGAGGTGTCAATTACATTTTTTCTTTCCATTCTGCAAGTTACCGTACTGTCAACAATAACCGTTCTTACCAAGTCGCCTACATCGGCTGTTTCGCCTCCTGTAGAATAGATATTCACCCCCATATTGCGGAGTTTCTCCAAAAATTCTTCCGTTCCTTCTATCAAGGCTTTGATTACTTCTCCGGGAATGAGATGTTTGTTTCTTCCGATAGTTGAAGACAAAAGAATATTATCTACAGCCCCTACGCAAATAAGGTCATCGGTGTTCATTACAATGGCATCTTGTGCTATGCCTTTCCATACAGACAAATCGCCTGTTTGTTTCCAGTACATATATGCCAATGCCGATTTGGTGCCGGCTCCGTCTGCGTGCATTATCACACAATGATCTTTGCTGCCGGACAAATAGTCGGGAATGATTTTGCAGAACGCATTGGGATATAATCCTTTGTCTATATTTTTTATTGCTTGATGAACATCTTCTTTAGTGGCGGATACGCCTCGTTGATTGTATTTCTGGTCTTGCATAAATAAGTAACATTTTATGTTGTTGCAAAGATACTATAAAACTTTGAAACAATAGAAAAAGTTCAGTGAAATAATATAAAAAATGTTATCTTTGCAGATATTTTCATCAAATCGGTTGTAATAAATGAAAAAGAAGGCTTTATATTTGATTTTGATAGTCATGTCAGGATTGTTTGTGTCCTGCTCAAATTATAAACATGAAAAAGAATGGGTGTTTGCCGGTGATACATGGAACAGATTCATTCCTTTTATGGATACAATTGACATCACCGATATTGACAAGCAATATGATTTGAATGTTGCTTTCAGCGTTTGGGACAATTTTGAACATAGCCTTGTGCCTTTGGAAATAGTTGTCTATTATCCCAATGGACAGGAAAGTGTGTTTAAGAAATATTATTCCATGAAAGATTTGTCAGGTAATCATTTGGGAACGGTAAAAGGTAATGTTACGGTTGCCGGAAAGC
>JAFZUH010000315.1 GCA_017618435.1 Bacteroidales bacterium
CTATTAAAAAAAGTGCTACATTTGTACTTTGATTATTATGATATTGCAATTGTTGAGCGAAAGAAACAAATACAGAGAAAAAATGAGATTCTTTGAAGCAAACAGCCTTGGATTTTTTACGAAAAACTTGCCGTTTTTTGCCCTTGAAAAACGTAAGTGCTTGATTTCTTCTCTCTCTCTCTCTCTCTCTAATATTTATCTATACACTTTTTATAGCAGAAAAAAAGAGTTTTTTCTGCCGAGCAAACGCATGCATTCCGATTGCTTTTGGGGTAGTGCATGGCGTGTGCTTTTTTTTGTGTGTTTACGAATTTTAATTATAAAATGATATGCGAAAACAATTAAAAACATTAGGATTAGTTGCCGTTTCTTTATTTTTGATAGAGGTAACGGCAAAAGCCCAAACGGCTATACCTGCTTTGGGTGGTGATGTTGTAAATGCCAATGGCAGTTTGAGTTATACGGTGGGGCAGATAGATGTAGGCACTGCTATAGGGCAAGGTAAAGGAAGCCTGTATGGTGGCGTTCAACAGACCTATACTGTAGAGGAGTTGAGGGTGAAAACTCCAACAAAGGATATAGATATATCGGTTTATCCCAACCCTGCCGTAGATGGTGTTTTTGTGGAAATACCCTCAACTGAAACCAATTTGCGATACGAATTGCTTACAAACATAGGTAGAAGATTGAAAAATGGCAGTCTGAATGACAACAAGCAAAAAATAGATATGAGCATTTATGCGGCAAGCACTTACGTGTTGCGAATAATAGGGAAAGACTACGAACGTGATTTTAAAATAGTAAAAACGAAGTAAATGAATGTTAAATATAAAAATAAAATAGAGATGAGTATCAAGAAATTCTTTTTGATTGCAAGCATGGTGATATTGAGCATGGCAAGTGTTTTAGCTCAAGCACCGCAAGGTTTTACCTATCAGGCTGTTGTACGTGATGCCAATGGCAAATTGATAACCAATGCTCCTATCGGGGTTAGAATGACCATTTTACAAGGTTCTTCAACGGGGACTATGGCATTTAGTGATGAATACAGACCGCAAACCAATGCCAATGGTTTGTTTTCTATTGTAATTGGAGATGGAGTAAATAGTATAAATTCAATAGATTGGGCACAAGGACCATATTTTCTTAAAAGTGAAGTAGATCCCAACGGTGGCAACAATTACACTATCAATACGGTACAACAATTGTTGAGTGTTCCATACGCTTTGCATGCCCAAACGGCAGGCAATGTATCTGGTGGTATCAATTACGATAGTTTAACCAATAAACCGACCAATATCAGTTATTTTACCAACGATGCAGGCTACTTGACCTCTTATACAGAAAGTCAAGCCTTATATAATGTTTTATCTCTTGGAAATGCTGCCAATAGCCAAATAAAAAATCTTACCAATCCTACAGATTCTATGGATGCTGTGAATTTGCGTACAGTAGTTGGTCTTTTGAATAGCATGACCCATTATTATGATTCTATCATTAATAATTTGAACAAGGCTATTGATTCCTTGCGACAAAACATAGATACCACCTCAAGCGGAGGTTTTAGTAATGCACAGTTTTCCGTTTCTGCAACGCAGAAAGTGTATTTTTCTCCCGGCAATTTACAATGGAGTGCCAAAAATGGGGACAGTACAGCCACTACCCATGCAGTGGCAGGTGGTGGTACCGCTGCAGGCACATGGCGTTTTGCTCCCAACCAATGGGATACTATAGGTGCCAATAACAAAAATATTTCCTCTACATATAGCGGTTGGATAGACTTGTTCGGTTGGGGAACAAGCGGATATAACAATAAATATCCTTATATGACAAGTACCACCACTTCTGATTATGGCAATGGCAATAATAATATTTCCGGTACTAATTACGATTGGGGTGTTTACAATGCCATCTACAATCCCAAAACCCAAACCACCGATGCCCCAGGTACATGGCGTACATTGACCAAAGATGAATGGGTTTATTTGATGAATACCCGTAGCACTTCTTCCGGTGTACGTTACGCCAAAGCCAATGTGATGGGAACCAATGGTGTGATAATTGTTCCTGATAATTGGAGTACATCTGTATATACATTAAACAGTACCAATACAACAAGTGCGAATTATACTACCAATATCATTAATTCTAATGATTGGGTAAAGATGGAGAATGCGGGTTGTGTCTTCCTTCCTGCTGCTGGCAGCCGTAATGGGACTTCGGTCGACAATGTCGGTTCCATCGGCTACTATTGGTCGGGCACGTACTACTATAGCGACAACGCGTTCAGCTTGTATTTCTATTCGAGCAATCTCGATCCCTCGAGTTACTACTACCGCTACTTCGGTTTATCTGTCCGCCTTGTTCGCTCTGCCCAGTAGTTCATCCCTTTGGCAAGGCAAAGGCGGAATGTCGGGCGAGGCGTGCCTCCCGTCAAAGGCACGCCCCAACGGACATTCCGCTCCGCTTTTTTAGAAGGATAATATGATGAAGAACACCAAAGATATAGTAATTTGATAATTTAACCAATAAAATAGAAAAATGGCTCAAATAATACCTACAAAGCCGATATAAAAATATATCGGCTTTGTTTTTGGTAAATGTGGGCATTGGGAATGTCAGTGTAATTGGAGAGATTGTAGGGCTGTCATATTATGGCAGCCGTGTTTGATGTATGAACGCATTGAACACGTAAAGACAAGGTTTTGAAAAAGAACCTGAAAAAAGGCAGTGAGAATAAAAACCTATTAAAAAAAGTATTACATTTGTATTTTTAATGGTGATTGGAATATGCTTTTTGTTTGTTTTAATTATAAAATGATATGCGAAAACAATTAAAGATTTTAAGATTAGCAGTTGTTTCCTGCTTGTTTTTTGCAACTATTGCGTTACAAGCCCAAACGGTCATACCCGCCTTGGGTGGCGATGTTGTAACTGCCAATGGCAGTTTGAGTTATACGGTAGGACAAATAGATGTGGGTACTGCCGTAGGGCAAGGACAAACAAGTTTGTATGAGGGGGTACAGCAGACTTATACGGTAGAAGAGTTGCGGGTGAAAACGCCGGCAAAAGATATAGATGTGTCGGTCTATCCCAATCCTGCCATAGACGGGGTTTTTGTGGAAATACCCCCAACTGAAACCAATTTGCGATACGAATTGCTTACAAACACAGGTAGAAGATTGAAAAACGGTAGCCTGAATGACATCAAGCAAAAAATAGATATGAGCATTTATGCGGCAAGCACTTACGTGTTGCGAATAATAGGGAAAGACTACGAACGTGATTTTAAAATAGTAAAAACGAAGTAAATGAAAGTTAAATATAAAAATAAAATAGAGATGACTATCAAGAAATTCCTTTTGATTGCAAGTGTGGTGCTGATAAGTATGGCAAGTATTTTTGCTCAATCACCGCAAGGTTTTACCTATCAGGCTGTTGTACGTGAAGCTAACGGCAAATTGATAACCAATACACCTATAGGAGTGCGAATGACCATCTTGCAGGGGTCTTCTACAGGACGGGAAGTCTATAGTGATGAATATCACCCCTATACGAATGCTAACGGTTTGTTTACCATTGTTATAGGCAATGGTATGAATAGTATAAATGTAATAGACTGGACAAAAGGACCTTATTTCCTTAAAAGCGAGATAGATCCATCAGGTAGCAATAATTACACTATCAGTACTGTGCAACAATTGTTGAGTGTTCCATACGCCTTGCATGCCCAAACGGCAAGCAATGTATCTGGTGGTATCAATTACGATAGTATAACCAACAAGCCGACCAATATCAGTTACTTTACCAACGATGCAGGTTATTTGACATCATACACCGAAAAACAAAAATTATCCGATGTAGCGGCATTGGGAGATTCTGTAAATACACAGATAAAAAACTTGAGCGATCCGACAGACTCTTTAGATGCGGTGAATTTGCGAACTTTGAATATGTATTGGGAAGCGAATATTGCTACAATAATAAATAAATATGATTCCATCATAAACAACTTGAATAGGACTATTGATACCTTGCGACAAACTTCATTGCCAATGGTGATTACCGCAGATGTAAGCGATATGACATCAGAAACTGCAACTCTTGGCGGAAGCGTAGTGTATTCTGGTCATTCTGCCGTTACTGCCCGCGGTGTGTGTTGGAGTACATCTTCCAATCCCACGATAAGTAATAGCCACACTACAGATGGTATAGGGGTAGGTAATTTTACAAATAATATTACGGGTCTTACAGCAGGCACGACTTATTATGTCCGTGCTTACGCTACCAATAGTGCAGGAACGGCTTACGGTAATCAAGTTTCATTTACGACTTCAAGCGTTTTGGTGAATGTCCCATTTTCTGTTTCTGCTACCGATAGCGTTTATTTTTCTCCCGGCAATTTACAATGGAGTGCCACAAATGGCGGAAGCACATACACCACTCACACAGTAGCAGGTGGTGGTACCGCTGCGGGTACATGGCGATTTGCTCCAAACCAGTGGGATACTATTGGTGCCAATAACAAAAATATTTCCTCTACATATAGCGGTTGGATAGATATGTTCGGTTGGGGAACAAGCGGATATAATAACAAATATCCTTATATGACCAGCACTACAGAGACTGATTATGGCAATGGGTATAATAATATTTCCGGTACCAATTATGATTGGGGGTTGTACAATGCCATTTACAATCCTATTACACAAACTACCGATGCACCGGGAACATGGCGTACATTAACCATAGATGAATGGGTTTATTTGATGAATACTCGTAGCACTTCTTCAGGTGTACGTTACGCCAAAGCCAATGTGATGGGAATTGATGGTGTGATAATTGTTCCAGATGATTGGAGTACATCAGTATATGCATTACAAAGTGCAAATACAGCAGATACGGCTTATACTACCAATATCATTAATTATGCTGATTGGATAAAGATAGAGAATGCGGGTTGTGTCTTCCTTCCTGCTGCTGGCTACCGTGATGGGGCTTTGGTCTACACTGTCGGTACCTACGGCTACTATTGGTCGGCCACGTACAACCCTAGCACCAGTGCGTACCGCTTGTTCTTCAATTCGAGCACTCTCAATCTCACGTATTACAGCAACCACTACTACGGAAACTCTGTACGCCTTGTTCGCTCTGCCCGGTAGAAAAGCCCGCAATAAATACCTACAAAGCCGATATATTTATATCGGCTTTGTTTTTTTCTGGTCTTGTGCCTGCCGAAATGTCCGTGTAAGTGGAGAGATTGTTGGGCTGCCATACTATAGCAGCAGTGTTTTTTGTTTTTATAACACTTTCTTTGATAACCCCAAAGAAAGTGTTGCAAAGAAAGGGTTATAAACTGGACATATTCAATATGTTCTTACAATTACGGAATTATTTCTAACCCGCATTGTTTTTACAACCTCACCCCCAACCCCTCTCCACATTGGAGAGGGGAGCATTGGGAAAATGATTATTGTAGGGCTGTCATATAACAGCCCTACAAATGATAAAGTATTTCTATTGAAACGTGTTACGGCATATTTCTACAAAATTCTTATTTCTCAAAAAAGTTGTATCTTTGCAAAAAAACTTGGATAGCAAATAGATGAAAAAACACCTTTTGATACTGATTATATGGGGTATGGTACTGATATGCCAGTCTCAAACTGTCGTTATAAAGCAATGTTTTTATAGTCAGTCTATTCCGTTGATAATGCCTGTTTTAACGGATAGTTCCAATATTTTAGGAGAAAATTTTGACAATAAAAAAAGGCTTGATACAAGAATAGATTTTGATAAGATTTTTATAGAAAAACAGATTATTTATGCTGAAAATGATGAATTTACAGTATCAAATGCAGATGCCCACAGTCTGCACGTATTGAAGTTTTCATTGCAAAGCACAAATTTTCAAAAAGGCAAACTGATTGTCCATACATCGGATATGATGCAGGTTTTTTCTGCCGAAAAAAAGAAGATAAAAGAAAAACTTACCTTGAAATCCGATTCCGTCAATGTTGCCGTTATCTTGCAGGCGGGTAAAAATGACTTTTATATCAAGTTATTGTGTTTGAATGACAGTGCCAAAGAGCATAAAATAAAAATAGTTTATACTACTGAGGACAAACAAAATTTACCGATAACGCAAGTTTCATCAGCACAGTTCTACAATATTCACTCTTTGCTTGACGGTAAGCATATCAGTTCTATCAGTCTTTCTCCCAATGGAAAATATGCTTTGGTGAATTTTTTCTGCAGGAAAGACAAATCCACTATGGTAAACTATGCACAACTTATTGATATAGAGAAACAGAAAGTTGTTTTGCAAGACCAATCTTATTTAACTTCGGCCACATGGATGCCCAAAAGTTCGCTCTTGCATTTTTCACGGCAAGGGCTTAAAGGCAAAGAGTGGGTTGTATTGGACCCATCAACCTTGAAGGAAACTGTTTTGGACGAAAATCTTCCTAATGGCAATTTTGTTGTTTGTCCGGACGAGCAAACCCTTATTTTTTCTTTGGCAGAAGAAGGCACAAAAAAAGAGGCCAATTTTATGCAGCAGATTTTAGACCCTTCCGACAGACAAGCTAATGGCAGAAAAAGATATTATTTGTCTTTGTATAACTTGAAAAACGGCACTTTGCAACGTTTGACATTTGGTTATCAGTCTGTTACTTTGCATGATATACACCCCCAAGCAACCTGTCTGTTGTTTTCTGTAACAAATCGGGACTATACCCAACGGCCGTTTTCTACCACTTCATTGTACCAACTCAATTGGCAAACCTTGCAAGTAGATACCCTTTTGCAATCGGCTCCTTATTTTTCTTCAGCGGCATATTCTCCCGATGGCAAGCAGTTGTTGATAAAGGGAGGTCCCGATGCTTTTGACGGAATAGGCAGGAATATAGGCAAGGAACCTATTGCCAACGCATACGACAATCAATTGTTTGTATTTGATTTAGCCACCCGGTCTGCACAAGCCCTCACCAAGTATTTCAACCCTTCGATAGTTTCGGCTAAATGGAATAAGGACAACAATCAAATATATGTTTTGGCAGAAGATAAAAATTGCCGGCATTTGTTTTCTGTCAATCCCCAAACTTATGAAGCGGAAAAACTTGATGTTCAAGAAGATTATATCAAATGGTTTCAAATAGCACAAACCTCCCCCTTGTTGCTTTGTTTGGGGCAAAGTGCCTGCAATGCCGACAGATTGTATATTGTCAATCTCAAGAAAAAAACAGCAAAATGTCTGCTTGATTTGTCTGCTGAACGGCTGAAGGATATTGAATTGGGGAAGGTTTATGATTGGAACTTTGTTCATGAAAAAGATACCATTTATGGATATTTTTGTCTTCCTCCCGATTTTGACAGTTCAAAAACATATCCTTTGTTGGTATATTATTACGGTGGCACCTCTCCAACCAACAAAATGTTGGAATTTAGTTATTCCCCCCAACTTTTTGCAGCCCAAGGCTATGTTGTCTATACGCTCAATCCTTCGGGCAGTACGGGTTTTGGACAGGAATTCAGTGCCCGTCATGTAAATGCGTGGGGCAAACGCACCGCAGATGAAATTATCTTTGGAGTAAAACAGTTTTGTAATACGCACACCTTTGTAGATAAAGAAAAAATCGGCTGTTTCGGAGCAAGTTATGGCGGTTTTATGACCCAATATCTGCAAACGCAGACAGATATTTTTGCCGCCGCTATTTCGCATGCAGGCATTAGTTCCATCAGCAGTTACTGGGGCGAAGGATACTGGGGCATAGGCTATTGTTCCATTGCCAATGCGGATACTTATCCATGGAACAATCCCGATTTTTATGTACAGCAAAGTCCTTTGTTTATGGCAGACAAAATAAAAACACCGCTTTTGTTGTTGCATGGCACTGCCGATACCAATGTCCCCATTGGAGAAAGCATTCAAATGTACAATGCCTTGAAAATATTGGGAAAAACGGTGGAATTTATTCAAGTGGAAGGAGAAAACCACGGCATAAGCAACTACGAAAAAAGAATGGCTTGGACAAACACCATGATAGCATGGTTTGACAAATATCTGAAAAATCAACCGCAACTTTGGAACAGTCTTTATCCTGAAAAAAAATATTAATACCATGAAAAAATATATTTTAATTGCTTTGACTTGTAGTTTTGTTTGGAGTGTTACGGCACAAATGTTACCCAATACGTATATGGTAAAACTTCGCAATAACACCCGCAAATCAATGGCTTTGAATTTGTTGCAGACAACATTGGATAATACAATGGAGATAACCCAAACATTTCCCCATCATGGTTTGACATCTCAGCAAAAAAGCAACAAATCATTAGTGGATTTATCGCTTATTTATACCGTTTCTGTTTCGGATAGTCTTACGGACAAGGCTTTGTATGATTTGATGCAAAGCGGTTGCTTTGAATACATTCAACCCAAATATACGCATCAATATCTTTATATTCCCAACGACCCCAATATTGCCCGTCAATGGCATTTGAGTGCCATACAAGCCTATGAGGCTTGGGATATTTGTCAAGGCGACAGCAATATTGTAATCGGCATTCTTGATTCCGGTATTGATACGAACAATATAGATTTGAAAACCAACATCAAATATAATTACGATGACCCAATAGATGGGATAGATAATGATAATGACGGATTTGTGGATAATTTTTATGGTTGGAATATGGGGGACAACAACCGCGATGTATCACAAGTGAACATACATGGCAGTTTTGTCGCAGCCTTGGCCGCTGCCGCCACCGATGACAACAATGGGGTGGCAGGTGTCGGTTTTAAATGCAAAATGCTGCCCATTAGAATACATCATTCTTCCTATGGTATTGTCAATGGATACGAAGCCATTGTTTATGCCGCAGACCATGGTTGCAATATTATTAATTGTTCTTGGGGAAGTATTTCTCCTTTTGACCAATTTGGACAAGATATAATCAATTATGCAACTTATAACAAAAATGCTTTAGTGGTTGCCGCTTGTGGCAATACACCAAGGCAGTTGAGTTTGTATCCTGCCGCATACGACAATGTATTAAGTGTTGCCGCCACCAAATCATCGGGAGATATGGCCGATTTTACCACTTATGATTATTCTGTGGATATTGCAGCACCCGGACAGGCTGTATATTCCACCAATGGAAGTTCTTATCTGACTTCTGACGGTACTTCTTTTTCATGCCCTATTGTTTCAGGTGTAGCAGCATTGGTAAAATCTAAATTTCCACAAATGTTGCCGCAACAAATTGCCGCTCGAATAAAGGCCACGGCCGATTCGGTTCTGACGGTTGCCGGTACAGATTTGGAAAACAAAGTCGGAGCAGGACAAGTAAACGCATATCGTGCTTTAAGTGAACGTTTTTCTCCATATATTGCCTTGCAAAATATTGTGGCGGACAATCATGTGTTAAAACAAAACGAACAAATAAAGATATATGGTGATATTATCAATTATTTTTCTTCGGCTCCCAATGTTACGGTAAAAGCCACTGTGGTGAACAGTACTGCATTGGAAATTGTAAAAATACCGACAGCCATTGGAAATCTTGATTCTATGCAGGTTTATTCTTCCAATGGTCCTTTGTTTGTATTGAAGTTGAATGAAGATATTGTTGAAAGTAAAGATTTTATTGTACATGTACAATTTTTTAGCGATACCAATTGTGTAGGTTCGCAACATATTCCATTGAGAATAAATACTTTTATGGTTTTAGACACAAACAATCAGGTTTGTACCATTACCAATTGCGGGCGATTTGCCTACGAAGACAATCAATTCCGTTATGGTCAGGGCGTAAAACTGAAACCTCAAACAAAACCTTTGTTATCATACGGAAGTTTGCTTTTTGGAAACAATGGCAACAGAGTTTCGGACAACATTTACGGCAATCGCGAAATGAGTGGCATTGTTTCTCCTCATATCGTCAATGACAAAATTGCCGACATGCACATTCAAACTGTTTTTAATGACGCTGAGGCAGGGTATAATAAATTTGATATAGAGGTTGTTCATGATGCATACGCATGGACGGACAATTCGTTGGAAAATTCAACCGTTCACAGGTTTTCGCTGATAAACAAATCGACTGAAAATCTTTCCCAATTTTATGTGGCCGTGTTTATGGACTGGGATATTTTTATTGCCAATGCCAATCGGATAAGTTATGACAATGACTTGAAAATAAGTTATACCAAATCTCTTTTGAGCGGTCCTGTGGCAGGCGTTAAATTTTTGTCAGACTATTCTACCAAAATATATGCTTTTGATAATGATGGCAGCAATTTGAGTATGGCTATTGACAAAGGTTTTACCGATTTGCAGAAATACAATGCCATGACCACCAACAGAACGTCTGCCGGCATTGCCAACGAGGGAAATGACGTGTCTGTGATGATGTCTTACGGACCTTTGTCTTTGCCTATAGGTGATACCATAACAGTAGCCTATGCCTTTGTTTTGGGGGATTTTGTCGCCGATGTGCAAAGGGAAGCCGTTGCGGTTCAAAATAAATACAATGAATTGTTTGTTTCTCACGATACAACCCATATAATTGAAACAAATACAGAAAGTTTCTTCTTGTATCCGAATCCTGCAAAAGATGTTGTTTGCATTGAAAATAAAACAAATTTGCCTTTCTCATATCAATTATTTGATACCAAATCAACATTGTTGATGAAAGAAGAAAATATTGCCGCCTCGCATTTGAACATAAATATCAATATGTTGCCTGCGGGAATGTATATATTGAGAGTAGGAAATGAGAAAAAGACAACATATCGGAAATTCATAAAAGAATAAACGAATGCGTTGTTAAAATGTTTAAGATGAAAAATTAAAATTCAGTAAAAAATATCCCTGCCCGCACAATGGGATATTTGAAAAAATGTTATTTTTGCAGTTTAATATACAGAAATATTATATATTTTATAAAAAATTAAATATCAAACAATTATGGCAGAAAAAAAATTTATGACATGTGACGGTAACTGCGCAGCAGCTCACGTTGCATACATGTTTAGCGAAGTAGCCGCCATTTATCCTATCACACCATCTTCACCAATGGCAGAATACATTGATGAATGGAGTGCAGGCGGCAGAAAAAACATTTTCGGTGAGACCGTAAAAGTAGTAGAAATGCAATCAGAAGCAGGAGCAGCAGGTGCTGTTCACGGTTCGTTGCAAGCAGGAGCATTGACAACAACATATACAGCCTCTCAAGGTTTGCTGTTGATGATTCCGAATATGTATAAAATTGCTGGAGAATTGCTTCCGGGCGTTTTCCATGTTTCAGCACGTGCTTTGGCAGCACAAGCCTTATCTATATTTGGTGACCATGCCGATGTGATGAGTGCACGTCAAACAGGTTTCGCATTCTTGGCAACAGGTTCTGTTCAGGAAATTATGGATTTGGCTCCTGTAGCACACCTTGCCGCTATAGAAGGCAGAGTACCTTTTGTTCATTTCTTTGACGGGTTCCGTACTTCTCACGAAATCCAAAAAGTGGAAGCAACAGAACAAGACGATGTGGCTAAATTGATAAATTGGGACGCATTGAAAGCATATCGCGACAGAGCACTTAATCCGGAACACCCTGTTACTCGCGGTACCGCTCAAAATCCTGATATTTATTTCCAAACTCGTGAATTACAAAACAAATACTATGATGCTCTTCCTGACATCGTGGCTAAATATATGAAAGAAATGAGCAAAATCACCGGTCGTGAATATGCTCCTTTCACATATTATGGTGCTAAAGATGCTACAGATGTTATCGTAGCAATGGGTTCTATTACAGACGTTATCAAAACTGTTATAGACAGAGAAAACGCTGCCGGCAAAAAACTTGGTCTTGTAAGCGTTCATCTATATCGTCCTTTCAGCGTAAAATATTTGCAAGCAGTTGTTCCTGATACAGTAAAACGTATCTGTGTTCTTGACAGAACCAAAGAGCCCGGTGCAAACGGAGATCCTTTATATCTTGATGTTGTGGAAGCATTCAAAGATTGCACTTGCAAACCGATGATTATCGGCGGTCGTTACGGATTGTCTTCGAAAGACACCACTCCTGCCCATATTTTGAGCGTGTTTAACAATTTGGCATCAGAAAAACCGATGAACCAGTTTACTGTCGGGATTAATGATGATGTTACCCATCGTTCATTGCCTTTGTTGCCGGAAATATCTATACTTCCTAAAGGTACATTTGAAGCCAAATTCTATGGTTTGGGTGCTGATGGTACTGTTGGTGCTAACAAAAACTCTATCAAAATTATAGGTGACAACACCAACAAATACAGCCAAGCATATTTTGATTATGACTCCAAAAAATCAGGTGGATACACTTGTTCTCACCTTCGTTTTGGCGACCAACCTATTTTGGCTCCTTATTTGGTAGGTACTCCTGATTTTGTTGCTGTACACGTTCCTTCTTATTTGAGAAAATACGACTGTTTGCGTGGTTTGAAAGATAACGGTACATTCCTTTACAATTCACCATGGTCTGTTGAAGAAACAAAGAACCATTTGCCGGATTTCGTAAAGAAATATTTGGCAATGCACCACATTAATATGTATATTATAGATGCAAAAAAAATTGCAGCAGAAATTGGTTTGGGCAATCGTACCAATACTATTTTGCAATCAGCATTCTTCAAAATTTCAGGCGTAATTCCTTACGATTTGGCAGTTGAACAAATGAAGAAATTCATTGTTAAATCCTATGGCAAGAAAGGTGAAGACATCGTGAACATGAACTATGCAGCCGTTGACCGTGGCGGTGAAATTCAAAAAGTGGAAATTCCTGCAGAATGGGCTAACTTAAATTGCTCAACAGATTTTGCTTTTGAACACAATGACAATGATCCTGAATTTATCAATAAGGTTATGCGTCCAATGGTAGCACAATGTGGTAACGACTTGCCTGTTAGTGCTTTCAAAGATATTGTTGACGGTACATTCCCAGCAGGTACAACCGCTTACGAAAAACGTGGTGTTGCAACCGTTGTTCCAGAATGGAATCCTAACAATTGTATCCAATGTAACCAATGTTCTTTGGTATGTCCTCACGCTGCTATTCGTCCGGTGGTAATGAATGCAGACGAAAAGAAAAATGCTCCCGCATCTATGGCTTCTATAGAAATGAAGGCTCCAAAGGAAATGGCTGGAATGAACTTCCGTATGCAAGTTTCTGTATTGGATTGTACCGGTTGCGGTAACTGTGCAGATGTTTGTCCTGCTAAAGAAAAAGCTTTGACAATGAAACCGTTGGAAAGCCAATTGAAAGAAGCAGAAAATTGGGATTATAGCCAAAAGAAAGTTACCTACAAAGATAACTTGATAGACAAATATGCAAGTGTAAAGAACAGTCAGTTTGCTCAACCTTTGTTTGAGTTCTCCGGTGCTTGTGCTGGTTGCGGTGAAACTCCATATATCAAAACTATCACCCAATTGTTCGGTGAAAGAATGATAGTAGCCAATGCAACAGGTTGTTCTTCTATTTATGGCGGTTCTGCACCTGCTACTCCTTATTGCAAAAACAACAGAAGCGGTAAAGGTGTGGCTTGGGCTAACTCTTTGTTTGAAGACAATGCAGAATTCGGTCTCGGTATGGCTACCGCTACCCGCAAAATGCGTGATAGAGTTGAACGCGTTATGCGTGAAGCAATTGCAGAATGCAAATGTTGCACCGAAGAATTGAAAGCGTTGTTCCAAGAATGGATAGACAACCGCGAAGACGGTGTTAAGACTGCAGAATTGGCAGATAAAATTATTGCTGAATGCGGAAAATGCAACTGCGATTATTGCAAACAAATCGTTGACCTCAAAGACCATTTGGTAAAGAAATCCCAATGGATATTCGGTGGTGACGGTTGGGCATACGATATTGGTTTTGGTGGCTTAGACCATGTTTTGGCAAGTGGTGAAGATGTAAACGTTTTGGTATTGGATACCGAAGTTTATTCCAACACAGGCGGTCAATCTTCTAAAGCAACTCCTGCCGGTGCAGTGGCCAAATTTGCTGCTTCAGGTAAGAAAGTTCGCAAGAAAGACCTCGGCATGATAGCCAAATCCTACGGTTATGTATATGTAGCTCAAGTGGCTATGGGTGCAAACCAAGCACAATATTTCAAAGCTATCAAAGAAGCTGAAGCATATCACGGACCGTCATTGGTAATTTGCTATGCTCCTTGTATCAACCACGGTATCAAGATAGGTATGGGCAAATCACAATTTGAAGAAAAATTGGCTGTGGATTGCGGATACTGGCACTTGTGGCGTTTCAATCCTGCCGAAGAAGAAGCCGGACAAAACGGTTTCCACCTCGACAGCAAAGAACCCGACTGGAGCAAATTCCAAAACTTCATCATGGGCGAAGTCCGTTACAACTCCTTGTTGAAGACTTTCCCTGAAGAAGCCAAGGAACTCTTTGCAAAAACAGAACAATTTGCCAAACTTCGCTACGAAGGCTATAAAAAATTGAGCGAAGGGAAGTAATTTGATTCCCAATATTCAATGGGGCGATAGGCTCGTGCCTATTGTCCCATTTTTTGTAAAAACAAGGTGACTATTTTTTATTAATAATTAAATAATTATGGCAAAAAATAAAACCTCAAGACAATTCAGCCAACATGCAAAATCCCAATAATGGGACAAAAGGAACCAACAAGCAGTATGACCAAAACCAAGGAAATATAGGAAAACAATTAAATCCCAACCAGAAAAAGAAGAAGTAAAATGATTGTAAATGAACAAGAAAAAGAATTATACACTGAAATCAAAAATCTTATTTGACGGTTATTTGATAAAAGGTTATATATTTGCAAAATTAATGCTGATTATCAGTAAGTTGTTATTTGATGGTTATTTGATAGAAACGAAGAAAAGAATAAAGTATAACTAATTTAGGATATGGAAATAATAGAATTGAGAAAACTGGTTGATAGACTTGTTTCACTATCTAAAGAATCAGAAACGGTGGAGTTTAAGGAAAACTTTCACAACAAGGAAGAAATTGGAGAACGTATCTCAGCATTGTCCAATAGTGCGTGTCTGCTCAACCAGCCTTATTCCTATCTTGTATTTGGTATTGAAAACAACACTCATACTATTAAAGGCACAACCTTCCGTTCCAAGAAATACATGGTGGGCAACGAAGAGTTGGAAATTTGGTTGTTAAACAGACTCAATCCAAGAATAGATTTCCAATGCTTTGATTTCGAGTATCAAGAGGGGATTCAACTCGCTCTATACAAGATTCCTGCCACCGAAAATGTACCGGTAAAATTTCTGAATGTTGGTTATGTACGGGTCAACAGTTCTACAAGAAAACTTATTGATTACCCTGAAAAGGAAAAACAGATCTGGAAAAACGAATTAACAGAAAAATTTTTGCTCAACACTGCACTAAAGAATCTGACGTTTTCTGACATCCCCAAATACTTGAGCACTGAGACCTATTTTGACCTGATGCATCTGCCGTATCCATCTACTCTAGAGAATGTCGCACTTCGCTTGAAAGAGGAGAATATCATTAACGAATATGAAGGTCAGTATGCCATAACAAATCTAGGAGCACTTCTATTTGCTAAGAATCTAAAAGACTTCTCCATTTTGGATAGAAAAGCCATCAGAGTTATCAAGTACAAAGGCAGCAACAAGGTGGAAACCGAAAGAGATATTATTGGCAACAAAGGATATGCCCTCGGTTTTATAGGACTTTTGGAATGGATAAACGGGCAATTGCCAGCCAATGAGGAGATTGGAAAATCTTTAAGGAAAGATGTTCGCATGTATCCCGAAATTGCCATTCGTGAACTTGTCGCCAACTCGATTATTCACCAAGATTTTTCTGTCAAAGGTTTCCCAACCATCGAAATCTATGATGATCGTATTGAATTCTCCAATCCAGGGCAGCCCATCATTCATTCTGACCGATTCATTGACGAATACGGTTCGCGAAACGAACGTTTGGCCGATATTATGCGAAGGATGGGATTTTGTGAGGAAAAGGGCAGCGGTTTAGACAAAACCATTTTTTACGTGGAACTATATCAACTGCCACCTATCAAAATCACCATACAGGAGAACAGGACCATTGTTACTCTTTTTGCATATAAAGCTTTGAACAATATGGATAAATCGGAACGAAAAAACGCCTGCTATCAACATGCATGTCTGAAATATGTTTCCAACGAAAAAATGACCAATCAAACGTTTCGAGACAGGCTTGGCATTGAAGAACACAATTCAGCATTAGCCTCACGCATCATAAAGGACACATTAGAGGCAAAACTAATCAAAGAAGAGAACCCGGAGAATCAATCTCGAAAATACCGGAAATACATCCCATGGTGGGCTTAATCTTATTTGATGGTTATTTGATAAAATGTCCCGTTTTGCTAAATAGTCGCTGATTATCAGTAAGTTATTGTTTGATGGTTATTTGATAGAAAGCATAAAAACAGAACAATTTGCCAAACTTCGCTACGAAGGCTATAAAAAGCTGAGCGAAGGGAAGTAATTCTTATGGAATCCATGTAGAGTCGATTAAATATTGGCACTACATTACAATAATAGGTCGCATCCGTAAAAATGATGGATGCGACCTTTGCTTTTTTTTGTACCTTTGTCGGCACAAACTAATTCCTTATGTCAATCTCAGAAATCGTGATATTGGTGGCCGTCATTCTGGTCTATATCGGATGGGTGCTGTTCAACGGGTTCTTGGCACGGGTGCGGAACCACTCGTTTTGGACGTGGTTCGGCATTTCGCTGTGCATCTTGCCGCTGTTCACCATGATCGCGGTGCTGGTGTATTGCAAGGAGGACAATACGCATGCTGTGCCGTAAAATAGAGGACATCAGCCAATAATACTATATTCGTAAAATTTCTACTACAATATTTTTAGTTTGTATTAATATTTTTATTACCTTTGCAGCATTAAAGTAATTAGATTACTAAACATGAAAAAAGTTAAATTAAAAGATATATCAAAAGTGTTGTCAGGCGTGTATTTACGACCTTCTCCGACGGGAGAGGTAACCTATCTGCAGGCCTCGGATTTGCAAGCGTCTCCGTCGGAGAAAACCACCTTGAAGGTAGATTTTGTTCCAAAACTGAGTCGATACCTGCTACAAAAAGGGGATATTCTGTTTGCAGGGAAGGGCACCAAGTACCTTTGCCAAACCTTCAACCTGGATATTCAAGCGGTACCTTCCACTACATTATATATGATATGTCCGAATCGAGAGCGGGTGCTCCCCGAGTACCTTTGCTGGTTTTTGAATCTCCCGCAAACAGAAACAACCATCAAAGCAATGCAAGTGGGAAGCAGCATGCCGATGATTCTCAAATCTTCATTGGAAGATCTGGAGGTTCCTGTTCCCGATCTTGCCACACAATCTCATATCTTGAAAATAGCGAATTTGCAACAGCGTGAGCAGCAACTGCTCTCGGAAATTTCTGAAAAACGCGCCCAAATAACCAACCAGATACTTTTAAAATTTATAAACGAAGACAAATAAAAGTTAAAATATGGAAACTTCAAAAATTACTCAAGAAGATATCAACCGTACCGTATGGAAAGCATGTGATACTTTCCGCGGCGTTATTGACCCGAGCCAATACAAGGACTACATCCTCACGATGCTGTTCCTTAAATATGTCAGCGATGTGTATAAGTCCAAGCTGAATGACTACCTTAAGAAATACGATGGCGATCTGGAACGTGCAGAGCGTGCCATGCGTCACGAGCGTTTCGTGGTGCCCGAGAAGAGTTCGTTCGACTACCTTTACGAGCATCGGAACGCCACCAACATCGGCGAACTGATTGACGAAGCATTAGCCGACCTCGAAGACGCCAACCGCGAGAAGATGAGCAGCGAGGATGGCAGCAGCATCTTCCGCAATATCAGCTTCAACAGCGCCAACTTGGGTGAAACGAAAGAGAAAAATGCCCGTCTGCGCAACCTCTTGCAGGACTTCTGCGGGGTGGACTTGGACGAGTCGCATTTGGAGAACAACGACATCATTGGCGA
>JAFZUH010000316.1 GCA_017618435.1 Bacteroidales bacterium
CCATTGCAATGCGGACAAGCCCCAAACGGAGAGTTAAAAGAAAACAAATTGGGTTCAGGGTCTTGATAAGAAATGCCACTTGTAGGACACATCAAATACTTGCTGTAATTGGCAATAGTATTGTCGTTTGATGTTTGTATCATCAAACTGCCTTTTCCATATTTCAAAGCGGTTTTAATGGAATTGACCAGTCGTTGTTCCGATTGACTGCCTACTACCAATTTGTCTATCTTTATTTCAATAGAATGGGCTTTGTATCTATCTACCTGCATGCGTTGAGTCAATTCTTTCAGTTCGCCGTCTACCCTCACCTGCAAAAACCCCCAACGCTGTATTTGCTCAAACACTTCACGAAAATGTCCTTTTTTGCTTTTGGCAATAGGAGCAAACAAACTAATTTCTTGCCCTTTGTATTTATCTTTTATCAGTTGTACAACTTGGTTTTCGGTATATTTAACCATCTTTTCGTTGGTTACATACGAATAGGCGGTCGCTACTCTTGCATAGAGCAATCTCAAAAAATCGTAAATTTCTGTAATTGTTCCCACCGTAGAACGTGGAGAACGGCTGATAGTTTTTTGTTCTATGGCAATAACAGGATTCAAACCCGTTATTTTATCAACAGCAGGACGCTGCATTTCTCCGATAAATTTTCTTGCATACGGAGATAATGTTTCCAAAAAACGTCTTTGCCCTTCTGCATATATCGTATCAAATGCCAACGAAGACTTTCCGCTACCCGACAAACCTGTAATAACCACAAAAGATTTGCCCGGTATAGTCAAAGAAACATTTTGTAAATTATGCTCTTTGGCCCCCAATATAATCAGATTTTCCTCTTTTATATTTGTTTCGTAAGCCATTTGTTTTTATTCTTCTGTATAGAAAATAATTTTGGGATTGGTCAGTTCATATTTTTCCATGTTTTCATCTGATTCAAAAGCATCTCCGACATAAACAGAACCATCAGGTTTGGTTTGCTTTATCTGTCCTTTTGAATAAATGCGATGTGTGGTCATATCCCATATCATGTGTTCCGATTCTATAATTTCTCCGTTTTTATGATTGGTTATCACAACATTCCGTTTTGCTTCCATCAGTTTTTTGTCTTCATAATTAATACCATAATCGGCTGTTAAGGTTACATTTTTTTCCCCGAAATCATCATAAGCGACAACAATTAAACCTTCGGGTGTTTCATAATATTTTTCTGGAAACGTATAATGGTCCAAACGTTTAAAAACAAACTCATAGTTCAACAAACCGTTGGTACTCATCAGCAAGTGCATATCCATAGAGGTTTCATCGGGTACATTTGGTTTGTTTGTCAATGAAGCCACCTCTGCAATATCATTGCTGCAACTACAACAAAACACGGCAATAAGCCCAAAGACTATTGCCATGTTCTGTATAAAATGTTGTTTCCAACCCATTGTTGATTAACGGATAGTAGTGGTCTCGTTTATCCAACACCCTACTCTGTAACTGTCACCTTTTTTCAATCCAAGTTGGAAATAAGTGGACACGGCAGGGAAACGCCCGCTGACAGAAGAAATACGTTTTTGGGCATCTTCGGCAACAGAAGGATCTATAGCCTTGGCCTTGTTGTATTTATCTACAGCAGCCCAATAAACAGAGGCAGGAATATCCAAACCTGAACATGCACCGCCCGATGCTGCATACAAATCACCTATCAACATATAGGCACGTCCATCGTTCGGATTAAGTTTCAATATTTTATAGGCAGTTTCTCTTGCTGCTGAATATTGATTCAATTGCTTTTGGCATTCTATCATAATAATGTATGCGGTAATCTTATCCGATTCTTTTTCATACATGGAGATAGCCTCATTCAAATAATTCAAAGCCGCACTGTATGCTTTTTTCTTCATATTGATTCTTGCCATATTGAATGCCAGATTAGCATTCGGTTTGATTTGATAGAACGCTTCTACCGCATCTGCAAACAATTGGTTGTCGGTGCAACCTTGTTTTGCAAAGAATTTAATAATTTGTTTCAACAAACGTTCATCGGTTTTGTTACTTTCAAACTTTTTACCATAAATATCCATCAACACATCACATTGTGCATATTTGGAGAAACGCAAATCCAAATTGTTCGAAACGTTGATATATTGTTTCCAAGCATTTGCGGTTTTGGCAGAATCATTTGCACGTTCTTCATAAATTACATCATATTCTTCTTTAGTAACAAGTCCGCTATCCAAATCTTCTCTCAATTTGTAAATGGCACGCATAGAAGCCTCATGTTTCAATTCACAGGTATCTATTTGGCTATTCAATACATCGGTAATTTTATCATAAGCATCTATCATAATTTCCGTTGGCAATTTGTCTAATTTCATCTTGTTTTCACTTGCAATGAAATATACATTCAACACTTGTGCGGATGTTTTATCGCCATCTAAATCAATAGACTGACCAAGTACCTCATAAATTCTTTGATATTCTTTTTTGGGATAGTATTTATACAAATACACACCTATACGCCCCAAAGCATATCCTTCATCTTGAGGATAACATTTGATTCTCAAATCGAACAAATCGAACAATTCTTTGATATATTGTTCTCTAAGAACGGTATCATCACCGGCTTCTTTTATTTTATATTCCAAAATATCCGGACCGTTGAGAAAGATATTTTTAGTGGACATCGGGCAATTATCTTTTACCCATTTCCATGGTTCATAAGCATCTTTGTAATTTTTTTGTTTAAACACCTCTCGATATAGTGAGATTTTCGTCTTACACTCTTCAGGTTCTTTTCCATATTTGTCATCTGCACTTTGTGCCCACCCTGTTGTGGAAAGCATTGAGAATATAAAACCAATCAATGCCAATTTCTCTGTCCTTTTCATTTTCTTTATCATTTTGTGGTTATTATTCTATTTTATTTTAATCCAATTTTATTCTTTGATACCATTTTTCATGCAGTCGCACGTTAAACATCACGGTAAAATAATTTTCTTGTATCAAATCTTTCTTGATTGTTCCCGTTCGTCCATACTCCAAAATTACCCCCAAACAAGTTTTGCTCTTCTTTAAAGGAAATACAAGTCCAAAATTTATGCCAAACTTATCAATTTGCATATTATTCAACATCAATCTTGTCAATTCATAGTTGGCACCAAGGCTGAAAGTAACTCGTGCCAAATAGTTCGAACTATTATATTTCGGTGTAATGCTACCGCCCAAAGCAAACTTATAGGCATCTACCAAAGCACTATCTAAACGCCCTGCTTCTTTATATTTGGACCATTGTGTCCATGTGAAATTGGCCTCTATATGAAATTGGTTGTTTTTTGCCCAAGAAATCCCCCCCCCGACAGATTGTGGCATTTGATATGTTTGTTTCTGTTCGCCTTGTGGATACAAGGTGTCCAACAAGGTGGGAGAAAGTGCATTTATATCACCCAAATAAGTCGTTATCAAACTGGTGTTTTTGTTCCAAAATTTAAGTGAAGGCGTATAAACCACCCCCAAACCTATTGACCATTTGTCTTTTATCGGTACAATGTATTGCAAACCTGCAGTAAAATAAAAACCTTTTATTCTATTCACCCTATCTATTTGCAGACTTACAGCATTTGTATTTTCAAAATTCGAAACTCTTGAATTTGCATATTTCCCGAATATAAAAGAGGCATTAAACCCGACAGACAAGCCCTTATACAAACGGAATGCGTTTCCCCAATATATTTCATTTAATCCACCCGATCCGCTATAATATGCTTCATAAGCCCCCAATCCGGCAATGGTGTCAGCGGTGGCTACTTCGTATGTCATATTAGAAAAGGGCTGATAGCCTATGGCTGTTTTCCACCACTTGCTTATAGAAGTCCCTATGGATAAATAATCAATATATGCCGTTGTGCCTTTTTGCGAAACAGAACCCGATCTGAGCGTATGGTTTTTTACTGAAAAGGCTCCTTCTACCAAACAAGAAAGGGTATCAAATGCTATATATGCAGCAGGATTGGCAAAATTTATCACCGTTGCAGACTGAAAAGCATAACCCACGTTGCCCATACCGAGCACCGATCCGGAAGTACGTACCGACATATCCCCCGTTGCAAAACGCGAATATGGAGAATTCAGATGATTTTGGGCATTTGTCCCATACGGAAAAAGACCCAAAAACATTACCATAAAAGTAAAAACATAAATTATCTTTCTATTTTTCAACATTATAATCCAATATTCGATTCAAACCAAACATTACTAAATTCGGATATGCAAATATCTCATTTTTTATTGAATTTTTGAACATATTTGCATCGCCACCCGTTAAAATTATTTGCACGTTGGGATATTCCCTCTTGTAGCGTTCTATTTTTCCGTTACATTCATCTATAATACCTTGCATCACACCTGTCAAAATAGCGGTTTCGGTATTATCACCCATCAAACTGTTTGTCCAAAGAGGTTCGACCATCGGCAATTGAGCGGAAAAGACATTCAAAGCATTGAGTCTCATCATCATTCCCGGTGAAATTGAACCGCCCAAATATTCTGCCTTACTATTTACAAAATCGAAAGTAATGCACGAACCCATTTGAATAACCAAAACATCTTTTTGCGGAAAAAGTGCATTGCCGCCAATCGCAACCGCCAGTCTGTCGGGTCCCAAAGTTTGGGGTGTTTGATATTTATTGACAATCGGAATAGGCGTTTGAGCATTCAGGAGAATAAAATTAAAATTAGCCTCCAAAAACAACTGCACTTTGCTGTCCACTGGAACAACATTTGCCAATATGGCATTCTGCACATTGCAGGCTTTGTGATTATTGACAAAAGAAATAACATCTTTGTGTGTCAAAGTTGTTTTTCTGACAAAATCAACCTCCTCTTTTCCATTGAGAATAGCCATTTTTTGTGTGGTATTTCCGAAATCAAGCACTAAATTCATCTTGTTAAATTTGTTTTTGATTTTGATTTAGAATTTGTTTGGCTATTTTCAAATCACTGGGAACGGTGATTTTTATATTGGTATATTCTCCGTCCACACAATACACAGACTCTCCCATGGCTTCTACCACAGCGGCATCATCGGTAAATCGAGACTCAAAAGATTGTTGATAGGCTTTTTTCAGCGTTTTGCAGGCAAACACCTGCGGCGTTTGCACCAGCATCAAATTTTCTCTAGGCACACTTTGCGTTCCTGTTGCGGTGAGCATTCTAACAGAATCTATCATTTTGCAGGCTGCAACCACATTCTTTTTTTCTTTTTCCGCCATAGTAAAACAACGTTCTATCAAAGCCTTGGAAACACAAGGACGGACGGCATCATGAACAGCCACCACACCTGCGTTCGGCAAATGTCGGGTTGCATTTTTTATAGACTCAAAACGGGTTTGACCGCCTGCAACCAACTGATGAGGAATGTCAAAATGATATTTGTGCTGCAATTTGTTCCACAATTCCATTGTTTCTGCCGGCAAAACAAGAAGAATTTCATCTACACAAGGGGCAAAAACATTCAAAGTGTGCATAATAACAGGCAATCTGTTGATACAAACAAATTGCTTGGGTTGCGACATTTGCATTCTCAACCCGCTGCCACCACCTGCTATAATTGCAAATCTTTTCAAATTAAATCACTAACATTGCATCGCCATAGGTAAGAAATCTGTATTTTTCTGCGATTGCTTCCTTATAGGCTTCCATTATCAATTCATATCCGCCAAAAGCACATACCAACATCAGCATTGAAGATTGGGACGGGTGAAAATTGGTAATCAAATAATCGGCGGTAGTAAAATCATAGGGAGGAAAAATAAATTTGTTGGTCCAACCATGATATGGTTTTATTTTACCGCCCACATAACAAGAAGATTCCATGGCTTTCAATGTGGATATGCCCACGGAGCATATTTTCTTATGATTTTCCCGTGCTTTGTTGATAATATCAGCAGTGGCTTCACTGATAAAATACTCTTCCGAATCAATTTTATGTTTTGCCAAATCTTCCACATCGATATTTTTAAAAGTACCAATACCGACCTGAAGGGTTAAATCAGCAAAATCCACACCATTAAGTTCCACCCGTTTCAACAACATCTTGCTGAAATGCAAGCCCGCCGTTGGGGCTACCACGGCACCTTCGTTTTTCGAATAAATAGTCTGATAATAATCCTTATCTTCCGGCACTATTTCCCGAATACGCTGAATGACATCGGGAACGGGGGTCTTACCCAAACCGAATAAGGTTTTCTTAAAATCATCGTGAGAACCATCATACAAAAAACGCAAGGTTCGGCCTCTTGATGTGGTATTGTCAATAACTTCCGCTTCCAATATACCATTGCCGAAATACAACTTGTTGCCTATTCTGATTTTTCGTGCAGGGTCTACCAAAACGTCCCACAAACGGCTTTCTTCATCCAATTCCCGCAAAAGAAAAACATTGATTTTTGCTCCTGTCTTTTCTTTCTGCCCGTTCAGCAATGCAGGAAAAACCTGAGTGTCGTTTCTTACCAACACATCATCTTCATCCAAATAATCTATAATATCTTTGAACACCTTGTGTTGAAATGTACCTGTACGTCTGTCTACAACCAATAATCTCGCCTCGTCTCTTTCTTCGCTTGGAAATGAGGCAATTAATTCTTGCGGCAAATGATATTTAAATTGCGATAATTTCATTATGTATGTTTTTGAAATAATTTCTTACATTATATTTAATAAATAATATAACGAAAACAAGTGATATTTTATTATACAAAAACAAAATATTTTTTTTTGCATTTTTGCAAAAAAAAAGAGAGAAACCAATTTTTTACATCTTTCTCTCAAAAAAAATAAAAATTATAAAATCAAGTGGGAGCTATAGGAGTCGAACCTATGACCCTCTGCTTGTAAGGCAGATGCTCTAAACCAACTGAGCTAAGCTCCCGTTTTTGATGTTGCAAAGGTATAATTTTTTTTTCAACAATTGCAGTATTTTGAAAAAAAATTTACAAATAAAATACAACAAACTGATTCCCAATGAAAAATATTTTTATTTTCGGTCGTAAAAAATACTTTTTGCCGATACTGACAAGGGAATTGCAAATATTGTCGCAACTGTTTTTTCCATCAAATTCATCTCCATGGCTGTTTTTCCTGCCGAATACATCACCCGATTGTCCACTTTGAACAGCCCCGCAGAAGACACCGCCGAACCGATAGCAATGCCCAAATCAACCTCATTAAACACACAAGGCTGATTGGCAGGCTTTTGTGAACAAGTTGCGTGACCGCACAATGCACAGTTCAAACCTCTAACCGAATTGTCTGTACCAATAAGCAAAACGGCAGAAGCAGAACGAATGTTTTGAGCGTCACGGGCAAAAAAATCCAATTTATCCCTAAGGGCGATTTTGTCCATCGTTGTGGCCAAATGGTCTTTTTCGGCACCTGTCAAAACAAGAAATTGCAAAGTATCCACACCTCTTCCCTTGGGTGCCGTTTGAGCGGCTACCATCAGTTGAACGGCAATATTTTTTACCGCTTCGTCAATTGTTTGGGCATTAAATTCTATTTGCATATCTTTCTATTTTACATTTTACAATTACATGATTTTGAAAACAAAAATTCTGTCTTGGGCAACAAAGCCTGCATCATTATTTTGCGTTCATCGCTCATGAGAATAACACGCATATCTATGGTTTTCAATGTTTCTTTCAAAGCAGAAATTTCATCGGGCAGTTCTATTATATTATTGGACCACATATCCAAATAAGTCAGATTTTTTAGCAAGGCGATTTCTTTGGGCAAAAATGAAATATAATTTCTATTCAATATCAATCGTTCCAAATGTACCAAATGGCTTATCTCTGAGGGTATTTCTTCAATTTTGTTGTTCTCTACATTCAAAACGGTCAAATTGGACAAATGAAACACTTGCTGCGGAATATTTTTCAAACGCAAACCCTGTAAGGTCAGTTCCTGTAAATTGGGAAAAGTTGAAATGAGGCTGTCAAAATTTGCAGGCATTTTGCGTTTTATTTTAATTCTGTAAACCGCATCTTTGTTGGCAAGCGTATCCAACTGTTCCCACGCAAACACAGGCTGATGGTTCAAGACGGCAGAATCCAAAATCTGGGCTTTACCGTACAAACCACACAAAGTCAAAATAATGACAATCAAAAAATTCCGTTGAATATTATTCATATTTTTCAAGGTGTTTGCTTATTTTTTCTCTCAATTTGCCTTTGTTTTTTAGTTTTTGCAGTTTTTCCGCCTGCCTGTTTCTGCGAAATGTTGTTTTGTTGTTCGCATAGATGAGCAAAGCAACGTCTATGCCTGCCATGGCACAATTGAGTTTGTCGTAATCCCTTGTTTTTATTGCATACTCGCACCATCCTGCAATAAAAGAAATCAACAAATCGCCTTCTTCAAACCTGACTATATCGGAAAACAACAGCACCCGAAAGGTTGTATTTGCCGAAGACCATTGCGAAACAAAATTGTTGATGTCCTTTCTCGTATTTTTCATGGTGGTCATAGGCGTTTGCTGCAACCATGCGGCACATTGCAATATATTGTTTTCGTATTGACTGACATTTTGCTCTGTTGCCCAATCCACATCAGGTATTTTCGGCACCTGTGCCGACAGACAGCCCGAAACCAAGCAAAAAAACACCAATAAAACAATGTTTTTCATCAAATTCATATTTTTTATTTGAATGGAGCAAAGATACAAAAAAATATCTTATCACCATTTTTCAAACAAAAGACATTTTTTCAATGCTATTAAAAATTTTTGTATTTTTGCAAATATGTTTTTTGCTGAAAATAAGCACATAACAATGACGGGAAAACAATCAGAATAATCATATCGAAACATTATACCATGAAAAAAATAATCGTAATATCACTTGTATCTATCGTTA
>JAFZUH010000317.1 GCA_017618435.1 Bacteroidales bacterium
ATGATGACAGACAGTTTGTTTACTTTTACACAGATACCGTTCAGAGATACTTCGTCTGTACATGTTGTCAATCATAGTTTTGTTGACAATATATTGTATGATTTTTATCAAAAACCAGATTCATTGACCTCCTTGCAGAATACGTCTGTTGATAGTTTCTCGTTTTTTTCGCAGGGCATACATCATATAAATGTTCTTCCCAAGCAAGATACTCCCTTTGAATGGTTTTTTGTTTTTACCTGTTTGGTGGTATTGTGTATTGCTGTATTGAAACTTTTTTTAGGTTCAAAGAGTTTTATTAGAATGGATTATTTTATCAAAAGGAAAAACAGTTTTACCGGTTTCGGCTTGGTTTTGTTTTGGTTTTTGGTGTATGTATGCATACTTGTTGTGGCAGTTTTGTTTGTTTGTTACAATGTGCAGTTGAAGTTTGTTATTCCGTTTTCGTTTAAGATTTTTGCCCAAATTTTTATATTGACTATACTTTATTTTTTTGTGCATGTCATTGCTATTAATGTGTCCGGATTATTATTTGCGTTATATGCAGAAATTGGTCTGTACAAAGATTTAAATAATTATTTTAGATTTATAACATCTATCTTTATTTTACCGTTTTTGTTTGTAGGCTATTGCTATCCTTCGGTTTATTGGCTAATACCTATTCTTTTGATAATAATAGGTTTGTATCTGTTGAAATTAGTGCAAGCATGGACGATTTTTAGAAAAAAGGTAGCATGGCATGAATTTTTTTTGTATCTTTGCAGCGTTGAAATTTTGCCACTGGCAGTTTTGGCAAAATTTCTGATAAACAGATTTTTGGTTAAGTAAAAGGTTGTAAAAATATAAGGAGAACAATTGTGAAGATTAAAAAAATTCTATTTTCACAAAATGCCCCAGCAAATTTAGAAAAAACTCCGTATGCAGATTTAATGAAAAAATACGGGGTGAAAGTTGATTTTTATAAATTTTTCCAAGTAGAAGGTTTGACTTTGAAAGAGTTCCAAAAATCAAAGATAAATATCTTGGATTATTCAGCCATTATTATTACCAATAAAAATGCGGTTGATCATTTTTTTAGAATAGTGGAAGAAAGCAAAATAAAATTGCCGATTACTTTAAAATTTTTCTGTTCCAATCCTGCGACTGCCAATTATCTTCAAAAATATACAGTTTATCGTAAACGTAAAATATTTTTTGCTGAAGACGGTACGGTGCAAGCCTTGGTTAAAGAAGTTTCCAAATGTGCAGAAACGGATAATTTTTTAGTGCCTTGTCCTACAGATTCAAGTCTGAACGAATTGTTGAAATTGATAGATTCTATTCCCAATATCAATTATACTAAAGCCGAGATGTTCAAAATTGTATTTCCCGACATGTCCCAATCTGTTCATATTAATGATTATGACATGATTGTTTTGTTCAGTCCGTATGGAGTACAATCGTTGTTTCAAAGTTTTCCGGATTATCAGCAGGGAAAAACTATTTTTGCCGCTTCCGGTTTGAAAGTTTTGACTGCCGCCCAAAAGAGCGGGCTTGATGTGGAAATATGGGCACCGCAGCCGGAAACTCCTTCTATATTTATGGCATTGGAAAAATATTTGCAGAATTTCAATCGTAAACGTTGATAAAATGGCAAACGAACAAACGTTTCCCAAATCCCAAAAACTTTGTAGCCGCTCCGATATTCAATATTTATTGACAAATGGGCAAACTTTGTTTGTATATCCTTTGTTGTGCAAATTTGTAAAGGTAAAAAAACAAGATGTTGATGTTCAAGTTGCCATAGTGGTAAGCAAAAGGAGATTCAGACATGCTGTTGATAGAAATAGAGTAAAACGTTTGATTCGTGAAACCTATCGTAAAAACAAACAAGCCTTGTTTGACACCTTACATAAAAAAGAGTTTTCCATACATGCAATATTTATCTATGCAGACAAGCAACATTTGTCGTATCATATCCACGATAAAAGAATTAAAGAATTGATAAACAAACTAATAATAGAAATAGGGGCATAAATAACAAAAAAAATCAGGCAAGAGTTAAAGAAATTCAATAATTTCTGCTATATTTGCATTTCTGATAAAAAAGAGTATAATATATATAAAGTGTTAATTATTAAATAGAAAACAATGCGAAACAAAGGATTTATCTTATTTTTTGCTGTAACTTTTGCATTAGTGTGCATTTATTCACTATCATTTACTTATTGCACACGTCAAGTTGAGAAAAAAGCAAAAGAGTATGCTCAGAATGACCCGAGCAAAGAACTTTTAAAAGAACAAGCGGCAGGCAATACCTTTGCCGAAAGTTATTTGTTGGACTCTTCCTTCAAGGCTAGAGAAAACGAATATCTTGCCAAAATGGCTGACTCTGTTATTTACAATATCGGGATTTCAAAAAAGACCTATAAAGAATGTAAGGAATTAGAGGTCAATTTAGGTCTTGATTTGAAAGGTGGTATGAACGTTATGTTGGAAGTTTCTGTTCCTGACATTATTAGAACATTGGCTGGTAATGGTTCAAAAGATTCCTTGTTTGTTAAAGCAATGAACTTGGCAGAGACCAAACAAAGAACATCTCAAACGGATTTTGTTACTTTGTTTGACCAATCCTTTAAAGAAGTGGCTCCTGCTAACGCTAAATTGTCCACTATTTTCAGAAAATTGAGTGTAAATAAAACCAATCCTTCCAACGAAGATGTCATTAAGGCTATCCGTGAAGAAACTGATGATGCATTGGAAAATACATTTATGGTATTGCGTACCCGTATAGACCGTTTTGGTGTGGCTCAACCCAACATTCAACGTATGGCTCAAACGGGCAGAATTATGATAGAATTGCCCGGAGTGAAAGAACCTGAACGTGTTCGCCGTTTGTTGCAAGGTACTGCAAATCTGGAATTTTGGAAAACTTATGATATTTCTGAAATCGCTCATTTGTATAACGAAATTGACGAAAGAGTAAAAGCCTATAATTCTGCAGCAGAAGTTGTTGATACTACGGCATTGGCAGAAAATGATACAGAAGTAGAAACTGAAAATACAGAAACAGAAACACTTGCAGAAAATGTAGAAAATACTGAAGATACAGTAGGCTTGCCGCAAGTGGAAGAAACAGAATCAGTTGCAGGTGAACCTTCCAATATGACGAGAGAAGAAGTGCTTGCCAAATATCCATTTACAGCAAGATTGAATCCACCTTCAGTACAACCTGATGAAAACGGAAAATATGGTCCTTTATTTGGTATGGCATTAGAAAGCGATACCGCTGAAATAAACAGAATGCTTAATTTAGATGTAGTAAAAAGCATTCTGCCGCAAGATTTAAGATTATGTTGGCATGCCAAAACAGGTAAAGACAAATCTTCTGTTCATCAATTGATAGCCTTAAAAGCCGTTGGCGAATCAGGTGCCATATTAGATGGTAAAGTTGTTACCGATGCAAAACAAGATTTTAATGAACAATCGGGTAA
>JAFZUH010000318.1 GCA_017618435.1 Bacteroidales bacterium
AATTTTTGGCTAAGTTTAAAATATTCTTAAAACCGTCCAAATCGTTCAACACCTTGCACGGATTGGCTTGTGTTCTGTTTACGCCCACAACGGCGGCATAGTGAAAAACAAAGTCAAACTTATTGGACAGCATTACACCCGAAATGTCTCTATAATTGTTGACATCTGCTTTTATGAAATTCCAATTGTCACTTTTGGATGGCAGGTTTTCAACCAATCCCGTAGAAAAATCATCAACGAGTACCAAATAGTTTTCTTTGTCTTGCAACAATTTTTCAGCCAAACAACTTGCAATAAAGCCGGCTCCACCGGTAATTAAAATTTTTCGCATTGTCCCGTTCTATTTTTTGTCTAACAAATTTACAAGATATTGTCCATAACCGCTTTTTAACAGTGGTTGTGCTAATTTTTCCAATTGTTCTGCCGAGATAAAGCCTTGTTCATAAGCCACTTCTTCTATGCAGCCTATTTTTTTGCCTTGTCTGTCTTCTATTACCTGCACATATTGGGTGGCTTCCAACAGAGAACGGAAGGTTCCGGTGTCCAACCATGCAGTGCCTCTGTCCAAAATTGATACCCTCAATTTGCCTTGTGCCAAATAGTATTTATTGACATCGGTAATTTCATATTCGCCTCTTGCACTGGGTTGAATGTTTTTTGCCACTTCGACAACGGTGTTGTCATAGAAATACAAACCCGGTACGGCATAGTTTGATTTTGGATTTTTGGGTTTTTCTTCAATGGAAAGAGCCTTAAAATTTTCATCAAATTCAACAACACCGTATCGTTCAGGGTCATTGACATGATAAGCGAACACGATACCGCCTTCCGGATTTACGCAGGTGCGGATATTGTGTTCAAAACCGCTACCGGAAAAAATATTGTCACCCAAAATCAAGCAAACGCTGTCTTTGCCGATAAATTCTTCACCAAGTACAAAGGCTTGTGCAAGTCCGTTGGGTACTTCCTGTACCTTGTAGGAAAAACGGCAACCCAAACTGGAACCGTCACCCAATAGTTTTTCAAAATTAGGCAAATCATGTGGGGTGGAAATAATCAATATTTCGTTGATACCGGCAGACATAAGCACGCTTAACGGATAATAAATCATGGGTTTGTCATAAATCGGCATCAATTGCTTACTCATTGCCAAAGTCAAGGGGTGTAAGCGTGTTCCTGCTCCTCCTGCTAAAATAATACCTTTCATACTATCGTCAATTTAAAATACTTTTTACAGAAAATTAGGCATACAATTTATCTATCTTCATTTTGATGTATTTGCGGACGGCAAACAATGTTGAAAGCCAATTGAGAAGAATGCCCAAGGCAAACATTACACCGAACAAAATAGCATAGTACATCGGTTGGCTGAAATCAATAATGGCTTCCAGACTTGGACGGCTATAAGCCTTATACAATATAAATACCATCAAGGCAATGGCCAATACCGAAGCAATAGTGCCTTGTACGAGGCTGTTGGTGATAAATGGTCGGTAAATGGTTCTTCTTTTGGCTCCTACCAACAACATACTTTTTATGGTAAAGAGTTTGGCATAGATATACAACCTGATGGTGTTGTTGATTAAAGCAAAAGAGATAATTAGCAACAAGGCACAAATTATCAGCAAAACAACGCCTATTTTGTGGATATTGTCATTAACATTGTTGATGTAACTTTTTTGATAGCATACATCGGAAATGTTTTCCATCAAATTCAGTTCTTTTTCTATCATTTGCAAACTGTCCATAGTGGTGTAGTTTGCATTTATTTTCAGTTGAAACGATGGCGGAATAACATCACCGACAATATCGCGGAAATCATGTCCCAACAAATCTATGGTTTCTTGTGTTGCTTGCTCTTTGGACACATATTTCACCGATTTTACATAAGGTTTTTTCTCTAATGTCTGTTGAATATAAGATACTTGCCCTTCGGTAATGTCAGGCATAAGCATCACCTCGAAACCGATGTTTTCTCTGACATTGTCTGCAATTCGTTTGGCATTGATGAGAACAATGCCCAGCAAACCGACAATAAACAACACCAAAGTAACACTAATAATGGTAGATAGCACAGAAGAGGCCAATCTGTGTTTTGCTATTTTTTCTATTTGTATGGCTGCCATAATGCTTTTTTATTTTCTCATTTGCAAAGATAACACAAAAATCAATGCAATTTACATACAAGTATATGAAATATTATTCTCCCCAACCGATATTTCCGATATTCATAGTAGAGAATCTCTTTGTCTTTGTGTTTTTTTGCATAACATATCGCAAAAAACTTGTGGACAAAGCATTTCAAAATGTCAAATATATCTTTATTTTTTGTACCTTTGTTTGTTTGAATAAATACATATAAAACCGATGGCAAAGATTAAATCTATCACTCGTTATGTTTATCAATATCAACGCAAAGGCGTTTTTGATGACGAACAAATTGAAACGAAAAAGAAAGTTTCTTATACCGAATTTGACCAAAATAACAATAATATATTGGATATAATTTTTGACAATGCTGAAAATATAGAAAATCGTGTTGTCAGAGTTTTTGATGCGGACAATCTGCAAACGGAAGAACATTCGTTTAATGATGAAAGCAGTCAAGCCTATGAAAACAAATATTATACCTACAACAACCGCATTTTGACCAATTGTAGAATATCCTACGAAGAAGGCGATGAATTTGAAGAACAATATATATCCACACCGGAAGGGCATTTGTTGAAAAAAAATATCGTTTATGGCGATGGGGACAGGACTACGGAATTGGAATGTACGTGGGAAAACAATCTCATTCAGAGAATTGTTGAATATGATGACTATGCACAAGAAAATATTGTAAAATCATATAATTACAACGAAAAAGGACAACTCGTTTCCACGATTACCGAAGATAAAACCAATGGAGACAAAACAACAGAAGAGTATGTATATCAAGATGATTTGGTGGTGGAACAAAAAACATATAATTTGAAAGATATGCTTGTTTCTGTTACAAAAAATATCTATAATGGTAAAAAACAATTGATAGGCAAAACAATAGAAACAGCCTCCCAATATTTGAAATATATCTATTCGTACAACGAACAGGGTATGCTCAAAAGGGAAAGCCTGCTCAACAAAGATGATATTGTTTTGTCAGACAAAGAATATATTTACAATTCAGAAGGTTTGGAAAAAGAGGTGGTTGTAAGTTCCCGGAATATAATCGAAAATGAAAAAGACGAAATGCTTCTTACGCAAAAAACCGTGAACGAATATCAATATTGGGACTAATAATTTGAATATAAACAAATAATAACAAATACAAAATGAAAGAAATAGCAATAGCATCCGACCATGCAGGGTTTGAAATGAAAGAGTTTTTGAAAGAACAATTAAAGAATGAATGTGCTTTTAAAGATTTTGGCACATTTTCTCCAGAAAGTATGGACTATCCCGATGTAGCCCACCCCTTGGCACAATCTATCGTCAAAGGTGATTTTCAGGTGGGAATTATTCTTTGCGGCTCCGGCAATGGTGTGAATATGGTTGTGAATAAATATCCGCAAGTGCGTTCTGCACTTTGTTGGAAAGAAGAACTGGCAACATTGGCGAGACAACACAACAATGCAAACGTTGTGGCCATTCCCGCCCGTTTTATCGAAAAAGAAGAAGCCTTGAAAATAGTTAAGGCCTTTCTTTCTACAGACTTTGAAGGCGGAAGACACCAAAGACGTGTGGAAAAAATCGCTCCCAAATAAACTTAAATGACAGAAAACAGACTTTATATTCAATTACAGAAGTTTATTAATGCTTACTACAATAACAAGATATACAACGGTCTTGTTGTTTGGGTAAGCATTGCTGTTATATTGTTTTTAGGGCTTGTTTTCAGTGAATATTTTTCCTATTTTTCCAGTCCTGTCAGGGCTGTACTTTTCTATGGCTTTATAGCCGCAAATTTGCTTGTTTTCTGTATTTTGGTGGCGGAACCTTTGCTTCGTAGGTTTAGTGTTTTGCCGCAAATGTCATACGAAAAAGCGGCAAAGATTATTGGTGCCCATTTCCCTGAAATTGACGATAAATTGCTCAACGCCATACAATTGAACGAGCAAGTTGCCAATTGCCCGCCCGAAAACACAGAACTGCTGTTGGCTTGTGTGGAACAAAGGACAATGGAAATGAACAAATTCCATTTTTCGTTGGCTATAAATTGGCAGAAAACAAAACGTTATGCCAAATATGCTATTATTCCGCTATTGTTGTTGTTGTGTATTTTTGTTTTGAACAATCAATTGATTACCAAACCGACACAACGTATTGTGCAATATGAGCAATATTTTGAAAAACCGGCTCCATATTCGTTTGTTCTCCTCAACAAAGATTTGAAAATATTTGAAAACGATGATTTTACAATAAAAGTTAAAATTGAAGGTGATGAAATGCCTGCGGAAGTGTTTGTCAAAATAGACAATGCGGAATATCAAATGCAACAAATGGCTGTCAATCAGTTTCAATTTGAATTGAAAAATGTGCAAAAAAACACTCAATTTATTGTTTTTTCGCCAGAGACAAACTCTCAAACATACGAAATACAAGTTTTGCCACAACCTATTCTTGTAAGTTTCGTTATGGATTTGAATTATCCCGCCTATACGGGCAAACCTGATGAAAAAATTGAAAACAACAGTGATATTAGCGTTCCGCAGGGGACAATCATCTCTTGGAATTTTTATGTTAGAAATACCGATGCCGTTGTTTTTAAACATCAGGACCAAAATGATACTTTATCGGCGGAAAAAGACAAAGCCGCCTGCCGTCTGCGTTTGTTGAACAGTATAGAATATACTATATTTAATGTCAATACTTTTATGCAAAACAAAGATTCTATTGTGGGTTTTGTGCATGTAGTTGCCGACCAATATCCGTCTATTGATGTAAAAACAATGCACGACAGTGTTTTTGCTGACAGATATTATTTTCGTGGAAACATAAAAGATGACTATGGCTTTGAAAAATTGTATTTTGTGTATACCGTTACAGAAAAAGGCAATAGTATAGAACAGCAGAAAATTCCCATTGACATAGAAAAATATGCTGTTGTGCAAGATTTTTATTATTATTTCGATGCTCAAACCCTGAATTTATCACAAGGGCAGCAAGTGGAATTTTATTTTGAAGTGTGGGACAATGATGCCATAAATGGTTCTAAAGCCTCAAAATCGAATCCAGAAGTCTTTTATCTGCCATCGTTGGACGAAATACATCAACAAACAGCCAATAGCAACAAACAGGTGAAATCTGATTTGGAAAAACTGATGAAAGAAAGTGAAAAAATACTTTCGCAAATAGAAAACTTGAAAAAAGAAATGCTCAATCAAAATCAGGCAACGTGGCAAGAAAAGAAAGAAATGGAAAACCTGCTCAAACAATTGCAAGATATTCGTAAACAGGGCGAGGCGATTGTGCAAGAGCAAAAACGTCAAGAACACATCAATCAGCAATACAATGATTTGAATCAGGAAATTGTTGACAAACAAAAAGAACTGCAAAAACGTTTTGATGAATTGTTTAACGATGAAATGAAATCCATGATGCAAGAATTGCAGATGATGCTCAATCAAAACATCGACAAGAACAAAATGAATCAAATGATAGACAATATCAAAACAAATACCGAAGAAATAAACAAAAGCCTTGACCAACAGTTGGAATTGTTCAAACAATTGGAAATAGAAGCCAAAATGGATAATATTATTTCCAAGTCATTGCAATTGGCCGAACAGGAAGAACAATTGGCGGAAAAGACACTGCAACAATCCCAAAATCCTCAATCGTTGTCAGAACAACAAGAACATATCAATCAACAGTTTGAGGCATTGAAATCGGATATTCAAGAGATGGAAAATCTCAATAAATCATTGGAAGATGCCTATAATCTGGATTCTGTCAATGCCCTGAAATCTGCCGTGGAACAAAAACTGCATCAGGCAAGCGAACAATTGAAACAGAAACACCCGCAAAAAGCCGCCCAAACGCAAAAAGAAGCCGCCGAAAAAATGAAAGAATTGGCACAAGAGATAGAAACGCAAATGCAAGAATCCGAAGATGAAAATTTAGGCGAAGATATTCAAACCATTCGGCAAACTTTGGACAATATTGTTTCTACATCTTTTGCCCAAGAAGAAATTCTGCAAAAAATGAATCAAACGCAAGTGCACCAACCTGCGATGAAAGATATTATTCTCCAACAATATAAACTGAAAGACAAACTCAAACTGATAGAAGATTCCATTGCTGCTGTCGCCCGCCGGCAGATTATGGTGGAACCTTTTATTTCCAAGCAAATACGCACCATTTCGCAAGCCCAAACAGATATTATGAACCTTATGAACAGTTCGCAGGAACAAATGTCGATAATGTTTTATGGTCAGAGTTACGGGCGGCAGATTGCTGCCAAACAGCAATTTATTATGACCTCTTTGAACGATTTGGCTTTGATGTTGGCAGAGTCGATGAAAAATATGCAACAAAAGCAAAGTCAAGGTCAAGCGGGCAACAGAAAAGGAAAATGCAACAGCGAAAGTTGTGGTTCCCAACCCTCCAAATCGGGCAAAAAGTCAATGAAAACCATGCGGCAAATGCAAGAACAACTCAACAGGCAACTTGAAGAGATGCGAAAGCAAATGCAACAAGGCGGCAAACAGCCCAATGCTCAGCAGAAAGGGCAACAACAAGGGCAGGGGCAGAGCCTTAGCGAACAATTTGCCCGAATGGCGGCCCAACAGGAAGCCATTCGGAAAATGATGCAGGATTACCAGTCCCAACTTAAAAAAGAGGGAAAAGGCTATGACGGGCAAATTGACAAAATGCTCAAAGAAATGGAACAAACCGAAAGGGAACTGGTCAATAAAATTCTGAATGAACAAACCATCAACCGACAACAACAAATTATGACAAGGCTTTTGGAATCCGAAAAAGCGGAACAACAACGCGAAAAAGATGACCAACGGAAATCTACGCAAGCCAAAGACTACAAAATTGCCACTCCGCCTGCTTACATTGAACAGGAACTTAAAAAACAAAAAGAAACGGAGTTGTACAAAACCATTCCGCCTACTTTGAACAGATATTATCGCGATAAAGTCAATACTTATTTCTATAATTTTCAGTACGAAAAATAGTGAACAAACGCATACTTAAACTCACTTTGCCCAATATTGTTTCCAATATTACCGTGCCTTTGTTGGGCATGGTCGATTTGGCTATTGTAGGGCATTTGGGCAGCCTTGACTATATCGGAGCCATTGCAATTGCTACCACCATTTTCAATTTTATCTATTGGAATTTTGGCTTTCTCAGAATGGGGACAAGCGGTTATACAGCCCAAGCCTATGGGGCCAAAGATTTAAGTCAAGCGGTCAATACATTGGTAAAAGCCGTTTTTATAGCATCATTGCTTATTGCTCTTGTTGTTATTGCTTTGCAATATCCGTTGTGTTATGTTGCATTGCTGTTTTTTGATGTCAATGCAGATATGGCAGATATGGTCAGACAATATTTTTTTATACGCATTTGGGCTGCTCCTGCAACCTTGTTGTTGTATGTATTCAATGGCTGGTTTATCGGTATGCAAAATGCAAATACACCTATGATTGTCGCCATTGTTTCCAATGTGTTGAATATCTTGTTCAGTCTGTTGTTGGCTATTGGGTGCAAAATGGGTATTGCAGGCGTTGCTTGGGGAACTTTGTTGGCACAATATGCAGGTCTATTGTTGTCAGTGTTGTTTTGGAGTTTGTTTTATAGAAAATTGTGGAAAAAAATAAACATAGCCAAAAGTCTGGTATGGAAAGACATGAAACAATTTCTGCAAGTCAATAGGGATATTTTCCTGCGAAGTTTCTGCTTGTTGATGGTCTTTTCGTTTGTGCCTTTGGCAGGTGCCCAACAAGGTGAAATGGTTTTGGCGATAAATACGTTGTTGTTGCAGTTTTTGACCATTTTTTCTTATATTATGGACGGTTTTGCTTATGCCGGCGAAGCCCTTTCGGGCAAATATATCGGATCCAAAGACAGACAGTCGCTATATAAAATGATTACATATATTTTTGTATGGGGTGCCGTTATGTCTTTGTGCTTTACATTAATATATGCCTTCGGCGGCAATGTTCTTTTGGCGATACTTACCAATCAGAATGAAATTATTGAAGCGGCAGGACAATACTATTTTTGGGTGTTGGCCATTCCTTTGGCGGGTTTTGCGGCCTTTTTGTGGGACGGTATATACATCGGGGCTACGGCTTCCAAAGAGATGAGAAATACGATGATAGTTGCCACAGGCATATTTTTTGTTATTTACTATATGTTTTACAATGTATTGGGCAACAATGCTTTGTGGCTGGCTATAATCGCGTTTCTGATGGCAAGAAGTTTGTCGCTAACCATACTTGTTGCCAAGAAACAGAATATATTTTCGCGTTTTTTTAATGAAGAAAGTTAACAATAAAAAATATTTAGACTACAATTTCTAAAAAACGATAAAATTTAAAAGTTTTATGTTATCTTTGCAAATCAAAAGCAAAACAAAAGTTGCTTGTATCGTTTGAAATAAATAAATTGTTTAATAAAAAATAGATAATATTATGGCAATATTAAAACCGTTTAAGGGCTTACGTCCTCCAGTAGAATTGGTAAAAAAAATCGCATCACGTCCTTATGACGTTCTCAACACGGAAGAAGCACGTATAGAAGCTTCCGGCAATCCGATGTCATTGTTACACATTACAAAGGCAGAAATTGATTTGCCGAAAGGTGTAGATGAACATTCTCAAGAAGTGTATGACAAAGTGGTGGAAAATTTCCAAAAATTCCAAGATAATG
>JAFZUH010000319.1 GCA_017618435.1 Bacteroidales bacterium
CTGTTATATTACCAATGATCCGAATGATCCAATCAAATACCGTATTCCCAAAGGTTTGCCTAACACCATTGTGCCACCTCGTTCTTATGCGTTGTTTGTTTTTTCGGGGGTGAGCGACAGAGGCGTTTTTCAAGTGGGTTTCAAGTTGGATTCTGTTGGCTTTTTGGCATTGTATGACCAAAGCGGAAAAATTTTGATAGACAGTTTTTCGTATGCCTATCCCGATATGCCTGCCGATGTCTCTTTCGGGATATACGAAAATGATAAAAACCGTCAGTGGCAACAAATGAATGAGGCATCACCAAAGATGGTGAATTATAATAAAATAGAAAAAACACGTGCTGAAAAATTTTACGAAAATGACAGACATGGTTTTGTTATCACGCTTACCATTATGTCTGTAGTTTTCTTGGCATTGCTTTGTTTGGCTGTTATATTTACATTTACAGGTCGATTCTTTAAAAAGCAAACAACAAAAAATTCTCAGCCGAAGCAAAAAAGCAAACAGCAGCAACAACAAGTTGATGTTGTTCAACAACAACCAACAACAGCAACTGCTGATGACAGCGATATGGCTGCCATAGCAATGACCTTGCATCTCTATTTTGACAACCAACATGAGGTTGAACAAACGGGATTTTATTTGAATCCGCAGCATAGTCAATCTGCTTGGGCATCAAAAGTTTTGAATTTTAGACAATTACCAAAATAAAATAGTATAAGTTAAAGCAAATGAAAGAATATAAATTTAAAATTGGTGAAAAAGATTATACGACTTCGGTTTCTGAGATAGAAGACAATAAAGCGACCGTTGTTGTTAATGGAACAAGTTATCAAGTGGAATTGGACGCAGCAATGCAAGCCGCACAACCTGTTGAAGTGAAGCCACAGGTTGTATCCGCTGCAACTCCGGTTGCCGCTGCACAACCGGCAGCAGGCGGTCCGAGCAAACCTTTAAAATCTCCGCTACCGGGTGTGGTATTGGATATTATGGTAAATGTTGGAGATAGTATAGCAACAGGACAGAAAGTGATGTTGTTGGAAGCCATGAAAATGGAAAACAATATAGAAGCCGACTTTGACGGTGTTGTCAAAGAAATAAAGGTAAAGAAAGGTGATAGTGTAAACGAAGGTGATACCTTATTAATAATAGGATAGGAAAACAAAATGGAAGCAATTAGCGAAAATTTACAACAATTTCTTTCTTTTACAGGTTTTGCCAACGCAACTCCCGGACATCTTATTATGATACTTGTAGGCTTGATATTCCTATATTTTGGTATTGCCAAAAAATGGGAGCCGATGTTGTTGGTGCCAATCGGTTTTGGTATTCTTATCGGCAATATTCCGTTTACGCCGGGTTTGCAATTGGGTATTTATGAAGATGGCTCTGTATTGAGTTATTTGTATTTAGGTGTTTTAAAAGGTTTTTATCCTCCATTGATATTTTTGGGCATTGGAGCTATGACAGATTTTTCTGCCTTGATTTCCAATCCTAGGATGATGTTGATAGGTGCAGCCGCTCAGTTCGGTATTTTTGGGGCTTATATGTGTGCTTTGCATTTGGGTTTCAATGCTGCTGAAGCGGGTGCTATAGGCATTATCGGTGGTGCAGATGGTCCGACTGCAATATTTCTTTCTTCAAAATTGGCTCCTGATTTGATGGGGGCAATTGCAGTATCGGCTTATTCATATATGGCGTTGGTTCCCGTTATTCAACCGCCTATTATGAAATTATTGACAACCAAAAAAGAACGTTTGATTAGAATGAAACCCCCAAGACAAGTGTCTCAAACGGAAAAAATCATTTTCCCGATATTGGGACTTTTGCTCACCACTTTTATTGTGCCTGCAGGCTTGCCTTTGTTGGGTATGCTTTTCTTCGGCAATTTGTTGAAAGAATGTGGGGTAACAAAACGTTTGGCCAATACTGCAGCCAATCCATTGATAGACATTGTTACCATCTTGTTGGGATTGACAGTGGGGGCTTCTACGCAAGCAACAACGTTTTTGACAACAAAATCAATATTGATATTTGTTCTTGGAGCAGGTTCGTTTATTGTAGCAACAGCAACAGGAGTTATTTTTGTGAAAATATTCAATTTGTTCTTGAAAGAAGGCAACAAAATAAATCCTTTGATAGGCAATGCCGGTGTCAGTGCCGTTCCCGATGCGGCTCGTGTTTCTCAAGAAGTAGGGTCTCATTACGACAAAACGAACTTTTTGTTGATGCACGCAATGGCTCCTAATGTATCAGGAGTTATCGGAAGTGCTGTCGCTGCAGGACTTTTATTGGGATTTTTAGCATAAAAAGAATAGTGTTAAAATAAAAAAACAGATTTTATTTTAGTTTAAAAACAAAAAAAGATTGAAAATTATGGCAATGCAAGATAAAGTAAAAGATTTGTTGGAACGTAGAACCATCGCAAGATTGGGTGGTGGAGAAAAACGTATCGAAAAACAACATCAACAAGGAAAATATACGGCAAGAGAACGTATAAATATGTTGTTGGATCCCGGTAGTTTTGAAGAATTTGATATGTTTGTAACACACAGATGTTCCAATTTCGGTATGGATAAGGAACATTATATGTCCGATGGTGTTGTTACCGGTTATGGCAGCATAGACGGACGATTGGTATATGTGTATGCACAAGATTTTACCATTTATGGAGGCTCTTTGTCTGAAACACAAGCCGCAAAAATTTGTAAAGTGTTGGATCAGGCTTTAAAAGTAGGGGCTCCGGTTATTGGTATCAACGATTCAGGTGGTGCCCGTATTCAAGAAGGTGTAAATAGTCTTGGTGGATATGCCGAAATATTCCAACGCAATATTTTGGCTTCGGGAGTTATTCCGCAAATCTCCGCTATTTTTGGACCTTGTGCAGGTGGGGCTGTTTATTCTCCTGCTTTAACGGATTTTATTATGATGGTGAAAAACACAAGTTATATGTTCCTTACAGGTCCTAAGGTGGTAAAAACCGTTACAGGTGAAGATGTTACAACTGAAGATTTGGGTGGAGCAAGTGTTCATGCTACCAAATCGGGTGTGGCTCAGTTTATCGCCGAAAACGAAGAGGAAGCAGTAGCAAAAATCCGTTTGTTGTTGAGTTATTTGCCTTCTAACAATATGGAAGCCGCTCCTATGGTGGAATGTGCTGACCCCATAGAAAGAGTGGAAGATGTTTTGAACGATATTATTCCGGACAATCCTAATAAACCATACGACATCAAAGATGTGGTACTTCGCATTGTGGACAATGGTGAATTTATGGAAGTAGCTCCCAACTATGCTAAAAACATCGTGATAGGTTTTGCCAGAATGGGAGGTATGTCTGTGGGAATCGTTGCCAATCAGCCTGCTCACATGGCCGGTGTGTTGGATATAAACGCATCTCGCAAAGGTGCCCGTTTTGTACGTTTTTGCGATGCATTCAATATCCCGTTGGTAACCTTGGTTGATGTTCCCGGATTTTTACCCGGTACAGGTCAGGAATATGGTGGCGTAATCACCCATGGTGCCAAATTGTTGTATGCATACGGTGAATCTACCGTTCCAAAAGTAACGGTTACTTTGCGTAAAGCGTATGGCGGTTCTTATATTGTGATGAGTTGCAAACAGTTGCGTGGCGACATCAATTATGCATGGCCAACTGCTGAAATTGCCGTTATGGGTGCAGATGGAGCTGTGGAAATATTGTATTCCAAAGAAATAAAAGCAGAAAGCGATACGCAAAAACAATTGGAAGTAACCTTGGCAAAGAAAGAGGAATACAACAAATTGTTCTGCAATCCTTACACTGCTGCTCGATTGGGTTATATTGATGATGTAATTGAACCGAGAAACACTCGTTATCGTGTTATCAAGGCTTTGAAAGCATTGCAAAACAAACGTTTGACCAATCCTGCTAAAAAACATGATAATTTACCTTTGTAAAACAAGGAAATATAAAAATATAAAAATATAAGTATTAACCTAACGAAGTAGTATGGCATAAATAAAATAAATAACTACATATAAAAAGCGTTACTTGCTTTTCTTATAAAAGAATCGGAATCAGGAAAATTTCAATTCACTTTTAGACAGAAGAAGGCAGGACGCTCATGGAACACCGTGAGCTTTCTTGTATTGTCTAAAAGGTTTTTTCCTGAACCGCGATTCTTAGCAAAAAGAGTTCACGGTTTTTTTTATGCCGAAAAAACAATATGAAAGTAAAATACCTATCGGAAAATACAATTAAAAAAATCTTGTTGGGTTAAATTTCATTGAAAATATATTTGTTGAATAACAGATAGTTAAATAATAAAAAGAAAATTTAAATATAAATAAATATAGTTTGGCACGGTACTTGTAGTTGTTTTGAATGTTGGTATAAAATTGTAAAATAAAAATAGATGAAACCATTTGGAAAAATAACAATATTGTTTTTAACATTGGGGCTTGCGTTGGTATTTTTTGCATGTAAAGGAAAACATGCATTGGATGCAGATTTTTCTAATGAAATATCAGGAACAGAAGTTTCTTTCCGTAATAATTCTAAGAATGCAGATGTTTATTCGTGGGATTTCGGTGATGGTACAACATCAACAGAGGAAAATCCCACTCATACTTATGCTAAAAATGCGTTCTATACGGTTACATTAGAAGCGAGAAATGCTTTGGCTATGGATAAGTGTGAGAAAGTGGTTAATATGTCAACTGCGATTAAACCGATTGCGGATTTTTCTGTTTCTACAAATGCTTCTTTTACTGCAAGATTTACCAATTTGTCTAAGAATGCAGAATCTTATTATTGGGATTTTGGTGATGGAAAAATATATACAAATACCAATCAATCATATACTTATAATAGTATTGGGACGAAAACCGTTTCGTTGATAGCGATTAATGGTATGGCAACAAATACAAAAACTATTAGTTTTGATATGACAGGTTATATAAAAATGATAAATAATTCGAGGTATCCATTTTCAATTTATATAGACAATGCCTTAAAAGGAACACTTACAAGTGGATATTATTATATTTATCATGTAACTCCCGGTACTCATAAAGTTAGGGTACTGCAAAATAGCGGATATTATTTTTATCCGACAGACAAAACTTATAATTTTACATGTAATGCAGGTGTTATGTATTCTCAATCTTTTACCGATTAATTAAAAGTTCAAGTTGGAAATTTATAAATTATGTTTATGAAAAAGTTTTTATATTCTTTAATTGGAATTTTTATTTGCTCAATAGATTTATTGGTGGCACAACCTATTGATGTGAATATGGCTCAAAGGGTAGCGGAAAATTTCTATAATGCACAAAATCAACATAAAAACAATGTTTCTTTATCGCTTTATTGTGCAAAAAACGCTGTAAATGTACAAAAATCAGGCGAAAAAGGCACTTATTATTATATTTTCAATGATGAAAGTAATGGTGGTTTTGTGTTGGTGTCGGGAGACAAAAGAGTGGAGCCAATTTTGGGCTATTCTACTGAAGGAAAGTTTGATACAACCAATATGCCAGACAATCTCCGCTATTGGCTCAAAGGCTATGAAGATGAGATAGATTATGCTATTGCCAATTTTAACGAAGCCCCGCAAGAAAGTGCCGAGAAATGGAATAATTATATCAATAATATACAACCGAAAAACAGAAAAGCAGTTGTTGTCGCTCCATTAATTCAAACCCAATGGGGGCAAGGTACTCCGTATAACAATCTTTGTCCTTATGATTATAATGCAGGGCAACGTTCCGTAACAGGTTGTGTGGCTACGGCTATGGCTCAAATTATGAAATATTTTAGCTATCCTACGACAGGTAGAGGTTCTCATTATTATGTTCCTCAAACACACCCAGAATATGGAACATTGTCTGCTAATTTTGCGAATACAACATATCAATGGTCGTCAATGCCAAATACATTGACAAGTTATTCATCTTCTGCAGCAAAAACGGCAGTTTCTACTTTGATGTATCACTGTGGGGTTGCTGTAGATATGGATTATGATGTTTCTGCTAATGGGGGTAGTGGAGCGGTTTACACATTACCAGATACATTGATTAAATTAGGATATATGGATGCCAATACTGCATTGTGGTTACATTTTGGATATCAGGCATATAGTTTTTCCCGTTCGGAGGCAACTTATGCTGATTGGATTGCTGCCTTAAAATTAGTATTAGACAAAGGTATTCCTATTTTATATGGGGGAAGTGGTAGTAATGGTGGTCATGCTTTTGTTTGTGATGGTTATCAAGATAATAATCAATTTCATTTTAATTGGGGGTGGAGTGGAACAGATGACGGTTATTTTTATATAACATCTTTAAATACTTCTAATGGCAGTTTTAATTCTGGACAAGATATTATTATTGCCTATCCGAATATAGGAGTGGATTTGAGATTTTATAGCAATATTACCATAACAGCGAACCCTATTTATAAAAATACGTCTTTTTCCGTTTCTGCGTCAATTGGCAACTATGGTAATACTGCATTTAGCGGAACCATAAGTTTTGATATATTGGATTCTGCAGGTAATTATAAGGGAGAAATTGGTTCAATGGCAAGAAATATAGGAATAAATAGTTATGGAAATGTAGCAATAACTTGTAGTAGTGGCGTGAATTATCCAGCAGGGACATACTATATGACAGCATATTATAAGGAAGATACATCTTCTTCATGGAAAGAAATAAATGGAGGTATTCAACCGAATTGGTTTCCCAAATATACACAATTTATAATCAAAGATTACCCTAAAGCCGATTTGCATTTGTTTAATACAATAAGTGTTTCATCGACCACCATTTATCCTGATAGTTCCATATCGGTTACCGCTAATATTGTCAATCAAGGAGATAAGGCTTTCACAGGCAAAATCGGTTTAGATTTGTATAATAATTCCGGTGTATTTTTACAAACACTTGTCGAAGCAAATCACACTTTAGCTCCTTCCGCTTCTCAAACCATAAGTGTGAATCAATCTGCCTTATCATATCCCGTAGGTACTTATTATATAGTGGCGACCTATACCGAGCAAGATTCTGCAAAGAAAATCATTGGAAATATGTCGGACAGAAAATATTTTGATATAGTACCATTGCCTATACCGAAGGCGATATTATCTCTTCAAAATACAATTATTCTCATGCCGACCACCATTTATCCGGATAGTTCTATATCGGTTACCGCTAATATTGTCAATCAGGGAGATAAGGCTTTCATAGGCAAAATCGGATTGGATTTGTATAATAATTCCGGTGTATTTTTGCAAACACTTGTCGAAGCAAATCACACTTTAGCTCCTTCCGCTTCTCAAACCATAAGGGTCAATCAATTTGCAATGTCATATCCCGTAGGTACTTATTATATAGTGGCGACCTATACCGAGCAAGATTCTGCAAAGAAAATCATTGGAAATATGTCGGACAGAAAATATTTTGATATTGTCAATTTAACAATGGTAAATATGGCTTTATATTCTGCTATCACTATCAGTCCTGAACGGGTTTATCAAAATACACCTCTTGCTGTTTCTGTTACCATTACCAATAATGGGAACAAAGATTTTGACGGGAAATTAGGTATAGACCTTTATAGTAATGATGGCGTTTATATGGAAACGCTTGTGGAAGAACAACAGTTTGTTGCTAAAAAACAAGGTTTTTCCTCATTGGCGACTATAAATGCCAATCATCAAGGTTTTGCTTATCCTGCAGGACGATATTATTTGGTGGCAACCTATACAGAAAAAAATTCTTCCAAAAAGGTGATAGGAACGACATCGGATAGAAAATATTTCAATATAGAAACAAATGCGGTGAATATACAACTATTTAGCGATATAAATATCAATCCTAACGAAGTGTATAAAAATACGGCATTTGCTGTTTCCGCTTCTGTTATCAATAGCGGAAACAAGGATTTTATCGGCTATATAAGTTTTGATGTTTACAATGCTTCTGATGATACTTATGTCGGAGAGTTGGACAAGGTTGAAGAAACAGTTCCGCATGCTACATACAAAACAATCACAATCAATCGGAATGGTATCAATTATGCGGATGGAAGATATTATATTACATCTTCTTATATGGAAAAAGATTCATTGAAATGGAAGTCTATATTGTCTGACAAATACAATACCAAAGCCTATTTTGAAATAAAAGCAGGTGTGAATATTGAAGAACATCAGACATGGCAGGCTGTATTGTATCCCAACCCATCAACAGACAAATTTATATTAAAGACAACCGAAATTTTGGACAATACAATTGCTGAAATATTTGATATGACAGGCAAATCTCTATACAAAACAACTATCAACAGTCAAGAAACCATTTTAGATTTAACCTCTTTTAGTCAAGGTGTTTATATCTTGAAGGTGACCAATAAAGACAATTTGCATACGTATAAATTTATAAAACAATAGAGATATGAAAAAGTTTTTGTTTTTAGCCTTGTTTAGTGCAGGTGTTTTGGGGGCTTATGCTCAGGTGGTAGGCAATTTTGAGCGTACAGACGAAGGTTATGTGTATTTTGTTTTGGAAAACAATACCCATGAAACTTTCTATATGACGTGGACCGCGAAAAATCGGTTTAAATATGACACCAAAACTCAATCGATGACCATGCATCCGGGAGAAATTGTTTATTTCGGTCCCGAACAAATAAACTGGATATGGGAAAGCGGTGAAACTTTCACAATGAGAAGACTGGTAGGGGAATCCCTTACGTGGACTTGTCCTTATACCGACAGCCGTGTAGTATCTCAATATAATCAGAATACGGTAGTTGTTCCTGTGCCAGTGTATCAGCTTGCACCAAGACCGACTTATCGTCCGGCTCCATCGCGTCCTCAACCTTATGCTCCGGCACCTCCTAAACCGCAACAACGTCCGCCTCATAGACGTGGGTTGTTTTTTTAATGTAGTATAAATCAATAAAAAATAGATAGAATGAAAAAGGTAGTTTTTACGCTTGTTTGTGTGTGTTTTGCAAGTATATTGACAGCACAAGATATTATCATTACCAAAGACGCTCAAAAAATAGAAGCAAAGATACTGGAAGTGTCTTCCACTGAAATCAAGTACAAGAAGCAGAATAATTTAGATGGACCAACTTTTGTAGTTTCCACTTCGGAATTAAATACTATCATTTATGCCAATGGCGAAGTGCAGTTGTTTGATATTCCAGTGAATGTAACTTCAGAAACTATTGAATCAGAGCAAGAACAAACGGAAACTTATCCTGCTACTTGTGATGAAAAGACGATACCACAAAAAAATATAGTGGACAATCAGAATGCCAATGCAAATACAATTGCATTTAAGGCAGTAGATTTTCATGGAGAAGCATTACCCCAAATCACTTATTCAAAAGTAGAAATACCGGGGACTAAACACAAGAGGAGACGTTATTGGGGAGAAGGAGTTATGTTCAAGAGAAAAGAATATGGTAATTTTTTAAAACTCTATTGCCCTGAGGCTTATGTTAAATATAAAGCCTATCGTTCTTTTACTGCAGCGACTTGGACATGTTTTGTTTTTGTCAGTATGGTTGGGGCAATTCCTTTTGCTGTTGTTGCAGATGATAAATTGGAACAATCTTTACAGATTTATAACAATTCTTGTGCTGGAAATTCCGCAATTAAATTAACGTATTAAAAGATATTAGCAATGAAAAACTTATTTATTATAGGAACAATACTTTTCTTATTTTGGAGTAATCTTTCGGCTCAAGATATTATCATTACCAAAGATGCAAAGAAAATAGAAGCAAAGATTTTAGAAGTGTCTTCCACTGAAATCAAGTATAAGAAACAGAGCAATTTGGAGGGTCCGACTTTTGTGGTTTCCACTTCGGAATTAAATACTATCATTTATGCCAATGGCGAGGTGCAGTTGTTTACCAAACAGCAAAAGACACAACAAGTTCCACCTGCCTCCACAACAACAACTCCGACTCAGCCTGTTGTAACAAAACCTATTTCAGCAACAACCAATCCAAAAGTGGAAACACAAGGAAATACCATTCCTGTTCAACAAGCACAAACTACAACATCAAAAGAAACAGATACCCATATTTACTATGCCACACAATACAAAGGGCAATCTCTGCCTGTGTTTACTTACCAACAAGTAATGGTGCCTCATTATAAAACGCCAAGGTATAGATATGTTGCCGATAATATGGTATTTACGGAAGGAGAGTTTTTGAAATTCTGTAAAACCCATTGTTATGAGGATTATAAGTATAAAGATGATATTAGTACTGCATTAAGTGTTTATAATCGCACTTGTGCAGGAAAAGGCAATGTGGATGAGGAACAAAATACCTATACAAGCAATCCTCAACAAGTTGATAAAAATAATAGAAAAATCACAAATCCATTTGATATACAATCTGATAATCAAAAACCATTTATCAAAAGAGCATTTTTTAATATGTATTTTGATGCAGGTATGATTGTTTCCGGAAATGGCGGATTAGGGGCCACAACCAATTTTACATTTGGTAGTAGAATTAAAGATTATGTCTTTATCGGCGGCAGTATCGGATATGATTATTTTTTAGACGAAGCTTATTATTATAATTGGTTGACACATTGGACATCCCTTCATGCTGTTACGGAAATGTTAAATGTAAGGGTATTTATTCCGGTCAAACCTAAAATTTATCCATATATAGAAACATCAATCGGAAGCAGTGTTGTTTGTAATATTTACAATTCAGCCCCAATGCTTTTGAGGTTGAAAGTTGGAACAGGGATAGATGCAACGCGTTTCTCTTTTGGTTTAGGATATGATTTTTTATGCGGTTCTTCATTTGTGAATAGATGGGGAGAGATTGTGGACTTGTATTCAATACATTCTTTCTATTTTAAATTTGGAGTAAGAATAGGGCGAATGGAGTAATAGAACTATTTGTTTATGAGAAAATATTTCCAAA
>JAFZUH010000320.1 GCA_017618435.1 Bacteroidales bacterium
ATTATTTTTATTTTATATTTCTACTTCAATTATCTTGCTTTTATCTATTGGGGCTATTTTTTCTATTTCAAAATCTACTCCTGCAATTTTGTATGCTCCCCATATATAGTTATCCACTTTACGATATGTTAATCCATCAAGACCATATTCTTTCATAAAAGTATCATACACTTGCACATAGTAATCATATTCCCTCAACTTTTTTTCAAACTTTTTTTCAAACTCTTTTTTATTTTTATCTGCATAAAGTGCAGTTAGCACATTCGCAACGATATTGTCATAAATAGGAAATTTGTCGGGTTCGTGATAAGCACAATATTTTGTGGCAAAAGAGTAAAAATTGTATGTTTTATCATTAATTTTAATATTGGCAATCTCTGGCACCAAAGTCTTGTCTCCATTCTTCAAACGTTTGTCTATATCCTTTATTTCAAGAATATGTTTCGTCATATTATTGGTTGCACGAACATTTGTAGAGTATAATAAATTAAGCAATTTTACCTTTACTTCAATAGCGGCCTTGTTCTTATGGTCAGGGAATTCTTTCACAAGAGTTTGTAACACATTTTCCTGAATCTGATAAGTTTCCATTTTTTTATAGGCATTCAGTACCGCTTGAGCATCTTTCAAAAGATTTTTCTTCATATCTATTACCTTTTCCCCTTTTCCAAACCCGTTGGAAAATAATATTTCCAACGGGTTAAATGTTTATCAATGTATTACTCTTAAATGCATTAATATTTATTTGAACAACCTTTTGAGTTTATTTACAAAACTACCTTTTGCTTTGCGGGCTTTAGCCATGCGTTCAGCGGCTTCTTTGCCCGCTTTGGTACGTTGGTCCAAACGTCCGTCAGCACGTCTGGCCGGAGCTGTTGTTTTTTTCTTAATGGTCGGTTTGGCATTGTTTTTTTTCTGTGCCTCACGTGCTTTTTTGGCACGTTCCACCATTTCTTTATATTCTTTTGTACGTTTGTCCACTTTTCCGGACGCTGTTTTTTGTACTGCCATAATTCTCAAATTTTTAAGGTTATTCTTCTATAATCAAATCTTCTTCTTCAGCAACAAATTCATCAAGTATTGCGGTTGCTTTGTCTTCGTCTATACCCAAAATGTCTGCAAAAGCGAGGAAATTTTCCACTTCCTCAATAGCCAAGAAAGCATCTGCACACATCAGTTGCAGACAGAGGGTCAATACACCCTCTTTTTCTTCGGCATCCACTTTTTTTGCTGCTGTTTCCAAAAACGAAGCCAATTGGTCTTCGTTCATTTTTTCCGTTTCTTTGATTGTTTTTTCCAAGTCAGCCAAAAGTGTTTTTATTTCAAGCACATCACCGACTTCATTTACAAATTCTTTTTCAAATTCATCATATTCGCCGTCAGCCCAAACAGCAGCAGCAAGAAATGAAGAAAGTACTTTGGATTCAGTTTTCATTATTCCTTATTTTTTATTAAACATTAAATTATTCAATTACAATAAACTCCGTTCTTCTATTTACATTTGATTCAGGATTTTCGGCATCTTTGAGTTCTGTGCTGCCTTTGCCTTCCCATTGCAGGCGGTCTTGTGCAATACCTTGTGAAACCAAAAAATCCACAGCGGCTTTCGCCCTATTTTCCGACAATTTTTGATTGAAAGCGTCATCACCTTCGGCAGAAGTGTGTCCTACTATTTTCAATTTTATGGACGGTTGTTTTTCCATCAATTTTGCCAAATCGTGCAACACGAATTTAGAAGCATCGCTCAAATCCGTTTTTCCTTTTTCAAATTCAGCCGCATTGAAATTCTTTTCTATTTCTTCAATCTGTTGTACATAAACAGTATCCACAACAGTTACAATCTTTTCCACCACTTGTGTTTCTTTGTTGCAACTACGTGCCAACAAGAAAGCCAAAATTGCGACAACCACAATGACAGCACAAGCAATATACAAACCTGTTTTGGATTTTTCAGGTTTCGGAGGTACGTAACCATTTAAATATTCAAGTCTCCAGCCGCCTTTTTTACCAAAACCTTTTTCAGCAGCAGTAAATTCTGCAACTTCTATATCGTATGATTTTGCGTGTGCAACAAGTCTTTCAAAACTTGGTTTTGTCCACATTTTGCAAAGTACCATCTTTGTACCGTCTTGCAATTTTATCACATCTTCTTCGTCTGTAAAGAAGAACTTTTTCTCGTTTTCTGTATCACATTCTTCCAATGTTTGCACATTAACCTTCCAACCGGAATCGGGATTTAACTCTTTTGGAAATGCTTTCTTAAAATCTTCTAATGTAGCATGTGGATACATTACAAGATACGCGTTAAAAATACCCAACACGGTTCTATTCTGTGCCTTACCGTAAACTCTTACTTTACTTGCCATAGATAATTTATTTTTAGATTATTATTATTGATTTTTTGATGTCGTTGCAAAAATATAAGAATCTGCAACCCCTTTTTAGGTTCTAATAAGGTTCTAATGTTTATAATATTGGGAAACAACAACTTACACAACGACCGCAAGCCCGTCTCTTCACAAACAAGAAACAGGCAGTCAAAATATTGTAAGATATTG
>JAFZUH010000321.1 GCA_017618435.1 Bacteroidales bacterium
GATATGCCTATATTGGAAAAAGAAACTACGGAAGTAGAAGAAGATGATGAGAAAAAAAATGAAATTGAAGATGAACAAAAATTTTCAAAGGAAAAAATAACGGTTCGTACGATTGAATTACCTGAAGAACCTCCTGTACAAGATGATGTGAAAGACGAGCCGACAATAGACGATACTCTTCCAATGCCTCCTATTGCGGGTGAAGACATTCTTATAGAAGATATAAAACCTCAACAGCCCGGTCCTATGGAGAATGAAACCACTTCTGAAGAAGAACCGATAGAAGAAAAAGAAAAATCTGCTTTTGATGTGGCTCAATTGCCCCCATACGACCCGCGTGCAGATTTGCCCGACTATCAATTTCCTACAACAGATATGCTGGAAGAATATGTTCAGGAGACAAGGTCAAAAGAACAAAAATTGATAGAGATTGGCAATAATAAGCAACGAATAAAAGATACTTTGTCAAATTATGGTATAGAAATATCAAGCATCAGTGCAACTGAAGGACCGACTATCACCATGTATGAAATTGTGCCTGCTCCCGGTGTGCGTATTTCTAAAATCAAGGGTTTGGAAGATGATATTGCTTTGAGTTTGTCGGCATTGGGTATTCGTATTATTGCTCCGATACCGGGCAAGGGTACCATTGGTATAGAAGTGCCGAATGCCCATCCGCAAATTGTGCCGATGAAAGATGTGATAATGTCAGACAAATTCCAAAATGCAAACAAAATGGCATTGCCGGTGGCTATCGGAAAGACTATTTCTAATGAGGTATTTGTCTTTGATTTGGCAAAAATGCCTCATGTGTTGATGGCGGGGGCTACAGGACAAGGTAAGTCAGTCGGCTTGAATGCTGTTTTGACTTCATTGTTGTACAAAAAACATCCTGCCGAATTGAAATTCGTGTTGGTTGACCCCAAAAAGGTGGAATTGACACTATATTCCAAGATAGAACGCCATTATTTGGCCAAATTACCCGATTCTGATGAGGCCATTATCACCGATACGCACAAGGTGGTAAAAACATTAACTTCGTTGTGTAACGAAATGGACCAAAGATACGAGTTGCTTAAATCGGCACAATGCAGAAACATTATTGAATATAACGAAAAATTCAAAGCCAGACGCTTGAATCCCGAAAACGGGCATCGCTTTTTGCCGTATATCGTTTTGGTATTTGATGAGTTTGCCGATTGTATTATGACCGCGGGTCGGGAGGTGGAACAGCCCATCGCACGTTTGGCACAGTTGGCACGTGCAATAGGTATTCACTTGATTATTGCTACCCAAAGGCCGTCTGTTAATATTATTACGGGTGTGATAAAGGCCAATTTTCCTGCCCGAATAGCCTTTAGGGTTTCGTCTTCGACCGATTCGCGTACTATATTGGATACCACAGGGGCTCAAAATCTGATAGGACGTGGCGATATGTTGATTTCTACGGGCAATGAATTGACAAGAGTACAATGTGCTTTGGTGGATACACCTGAGGTGGAGAAAATATGTGAATTTATCGGTGAGCAACGGGGGTATACGGGTGCATTCCATTTGCCGGAAGTTATTGATGACAACGGTGGAACTCAACAAGAGGTTGATGACGGTGAATTTGATCCCTGTTTTGCTGATGCAGCCCGTATGGTGGTGCAAAACCAACAAGGTTCAACTTCGTTTTTGCAACGCAAGTTGAAGTTGGGATACAATAGGGCAGGACGTATTATGGACCAATTGGAACGCGAAAAAATAGTGGGACCATCTTTGGGCAGCAAAGTCAGAGAAGTGTATATAAAAGATGAGGTGGCTTTGGACGAATTGTTAAAAAATTTAAATCTTTTGTAACTTTGGAACGATTCTTTCATTGTCCATTTAAGAACATCAAAAACAAATGATATGAAAAGATTAGTAATAATGGTTGGGTTGTGTATGTTGTCCGCCATAGTATCGGCACAAACAAACACGAAAAAATATGTAGATACGGAGGCCGAGGCTGTTTTGGCGACCGTGCAGAAGAAAATGTCTTCGTATGCCAATGTGAAAATGTTGTTTTCGCTCCAATCGCAAAAAAACAGTAAAATCTTGCAGGATATAAAGGGTAGTTTGTTGGTAAAACAACAAAAATATATCTTGGAATTGGAAAACCTGAAAGTGTTTTGCAATGGTGAAACCGTTTGGACTTATCTCGTTGATGCCAAAGAGGTAAATGTTGCAGATTATGATTCTTTGGACGAAGACCAGTTAAACCCCTTGCATTTGGTCAATACCTATAAGCAGAATTATACGGCAAAATTTATCAGGGAGGAGCAGCAACGCGGAGTAATGATGCAAATAATAGACCTTAGTCCGAAGAAAGCCTCGGCTGTTGCCAAGGTACGCTTGATGATAAATAAAGACAAAAAGCAAATATACAGATTGATTGTTTCTGAAAAAGATGGCACAAGCCATACCTATTTTGTGGAAAGTTTTCTCGTCAATCAGCGGGTTGATGATACCAAGTTTACTTTTAATGCCAAGTTGTATCCCGATGTGGATGTAATTGATTTGAGATAATGTGTGTTGGAGAACATAAGAGAGTGGGCAAACACTTTGGGATTGTGTTTGTCGTATGGACGACAATGCTCTTGTCTTTGTTCTCTTGTATTCCCGAACAGAGATTGGCAGAAGGCGAATGTTTGTTGGTCAAGAACAAAGTTTCTGTCGATAAGAAAGTGCCTGTGGCAGATGATTTGGTTTATGTGGTGCGACCGCAACCCAACAAACGCACCTTGGGATTGTTTTGGATAAAGGTAAGTATTTTTCAGGCCATGCAATCGAAAGATAAGGAGGTGGATTCCCTACGTTTGCAAAAGAGAATGGAAAGACGGAAGAAATACGGCAGATATGAATTTTTGTTAGATACCCTTGCCAACGACTATTATGCACAAAAGTTTTCAGAGTTCAAGGTGTGGATGCAGGACAATTTCGGGGAGGAACCCGTCTTGTTGGACACTACCCTGATAGCCTATTCCAAAGCACAGTTGCGTCTGATGATGGCTAACAACGGCTATTTCAATTCAAGGGTGAGTCATCGTGTGAAGTATGGCGACAACAGAGCCAAAGTTTTTTATGATATTACCGCTGGCGAGCCTTATACAATCAACGAAATATCCTATCGTATTCAAGACAGTAGTATTGCTACCGTTGTTTATGCCGATACCAGCAGACGGAGTTTCCGTTCGGGAGATATTTATTCAGTGTCAGCGTTGGAGGCGGAACAAAAACGTTTGTCCAACAGAATGCTGAACAGAGGTTATTTCTATTTCTCACAAAATTATGTCCGTTTTGAAGTGGACAGCAATTTTTATAACAACACTTTAAACGTTTGTATCGTCATAGATGACCCCAAATACAAAGTAAACGATACTACAATTGTGGAAGGAAAGCATCGGCTGTTCAAGATAGACAACGTTACGGTGTTTTCCGATTGGGAAAAACAGGGCAAAGACAAGGTATTTGACTATTACGAAATATCAAAAAACAAAGACACATCGGTCTATACAATTCATTATAACAATAAAAAAGATTATTTTTTCCGTGCATTGGTTTATCCGATATTTTTCAGACCGGGCGATATGTATTCGTCAATACGGTCGAGGATAACATACGACAATTATGTAGATATGAAAAACTTTGATTTTGTCAAATTGTCGTATACCGAAACACCCTACAGTAAGGAAAACTACACCTCCGATACCGGTTATTTGGATTGCCGCATACAATTGAGTCGCAGCAAACGCCATAGTTTTGATGCCGATGTGTTACTCAAAGACAACGGGTCGCGGATAGGCTTTGGCGGCAACCTGACTTTAACCAATAAAAATACATTCAGGGGCGGGGAGCTATTGTCTGTAGACTTGAAATATATGCATGAGATACGAGCCGACTCGGCAAGATACAATAATTTTGAGGTGGGGGCAACGATTGGCTTGGAAGCACCTTCTTTTTGGTTCCCCATCTCGCAAAACCGTATTCCAAAGTCATTTCGCCCCAAAACACATATTCAGATTATGATGAATTTTATGCGTCAGGATTTGTATGACAGGTTTCTTATCAATACGGCCTATACCTATCGTTGGCGTATGCGTATGCAGAAGCATAGAATGGTGGTGATGGAAAATTCATTGTCTGTCATGGATTTTAACTTGATAAAAATGTACACAGACGATGACTTTGCCGAGATGATAGCCAAATATAAATTCAAAAGACGTACCTTGGAAAGGTACAAAGACCACTTTATATTAGGCTCCATATATTCATTTACGCTACAAAATCCCAACAAATATCAGTTGCGTGCACGTGTTGATGTGTTCGGCAACCTGATGTATGCCTTTATGAGTGCATTGGGGAGCAAGGCGGAAAGGAATAGTTTGAACCAATACACGATATGGAAGATACCGTTTGCGTGTGGTGTAACTTTTGATGCCGATTATGTGCATTATTTGTTCCGAAGAAAAAAACAATCGATGGCGTTCCGTTTTGCGATGGGTGTAGGAGTGCCGATGTTGAACTCCACCTCGTTGCCGTTTGAAAAGAGTTTTTATTTGGGCGGTTCCAATTCAATGCGTGGTTGGCGATTGCGGGGCTTGGGTCCTGGCGGTTATGCTGACACCTCTACCACATCAATGACGGTGGAGTCTGTCGGTGATGTGAAATTGGAATTGAATTTGGAATATCGTTTCCAAATCTATAAGGTATTGCATGGTGCAGTGTTTGCAGACGTAGGTAATATTTGGTTGATACGTAAGCAGACGGATTTTCCTAACGGAGAGTTTGCGTTCAACCGTTTTTACAAAGAATTGGCTTTCGATTTTGGCTTGGGCTTGCGTGTTGATTTGTCCTTTTTTGTCATCCGTTTGGATTATGCCCTCAAAATACATAATCCTGCTAAAACAGGTTCGGCGGCATGGCAATATTTCAAATGGAGGTCATACCAAGAGTTTAAGACCGACAGAGCCATTGTGTTAGGAATAGGTTATCCATTTTAACAAAATATGAAAACAATAGGAATAACGGGTATTATCGGTTCGGGCAAGACAACCGTTTGCCATATCTTTGAACATTTGGGCATACCGGTGTATTATAGTGATGAACAGGCCAAGCAGGCGTACACCAATCCGCAGGTGCTGGCACGTGTGCAAGAGGTCTTTGGTACGGCGGTGACGGGTGCGGACGGGGGTATAGATAAAGTCCGATTGGCGGACATTGTTTTTGCCGACAAACAAAAGTTGCAACACCTCAACAGCATTGTCCACCCTTGGGTAAAGGAGCATTACTTGGCGTGGAAACAGCAGCAGAGTGCCCCCTATATTCTCTTTGAGTCAGCCATAATATTTGAATGCGGCTTTGAAGATTGGTTTGATGAGATAATTGTGGTCAATACACCTGAACAAGAGATTGTCGAACGGGTGAAGGTGAGAAGTCATATTTCCCAAATGGAGATAAAACGGCGTTTGGACAACCAGCAAATCATTCGCAAGCATATTCCAAAGGTGCAATTTGTGATAGATAATGCTGAACAGACGATGGTATTGCCGCAGATATTGGCAATAGACAAAATCATCAGGGAAGAATTGTGAGAATTGAGAGGTGAAATTTGGAAAATGAGAGTTGTCGGGACGTACAGAGTGTGTCAGTTTTTGTATTTTGTTACCATATATTAGTATAATGTATAAATATTATGTTCCGCAAATGCTAAATAAAATAATTTTATATTTGCGGAGTATTTAGTAAGCATTATTAAGGAACAAATGGGACAAAAAAAGGCAGCATAATGGCTGCCTCATAAATAATAAGATTAAGTTATTTTTGGATTGTCATCTTCTTGACAATTTTTTGACCTTTGTAGGTCATAGAATAGAAGTATATGCCAGCGGAAAGATGTTCGGTGTTGAATTCTATGCTGTTTTCACCACTTTCGGCCATTGTTTCTTCTTGATAGAGTATCTGTCCTGTAACGGTTGTGATGTTAAACAACACTTTACCCTCTTGCGGAACGGTGTACAATATCTTTGTATATCCGTCGGCGGGATTTGGTATGTTCTGGCTCATACTTATTCCGCTAACATTATTGCCGACAATGTTCAAGTCGGTGCATTTGCTTACAGGAGCGGCTGTGTCGTTGTCTCTGTTGATGTCGTTGTTACCGACCAAATAGGCTCGAACTGTGAAATTTGGTACCGAAGAAACTGTAAATGCAGGTTGGAATTCCACTTCGGCATGGTCATCGGCATATATTTCGTCTATATTTTCTGTCCAAGAAGCCAAAATATTGCCTGCATTGTCCTCGATAGCGGCATAAACAGCTACTTGTCGGGCTGAAACATCAGGATTTTTGTTGGTAACCTTTATTTTCACATTAAATTGGGAACCGATTTGCATACATTGACCGTCATCGGCGGGAACAAGAATACCGTCAAGAACCAAATCGGTCAAATCTATACATTCGTTGATAACCTCTTGATAACTGAGGGCGGCATTGCACATCGGATAAATGCTCACTGAAACGTTGTATTGCTCATCGTCAGGAACAGTATAGGCTGTTTTGAAAGTATGGATATTGGTGGAATCCGTTTCTAAAACCCCTAAGAGCGTATCGTATAAAGTTTCAACGATAGCACCGCTCGAATTGGATACTTCCAACTTCAATATCAGGTCTTCCATCTCCATATTGCCGTTGTTCTTGATGGATATTTCCTGCGACACTTTTCTATGGGCAGGTATGCAGTTGATACCGTCTGTAACTTTGGTCAGTTGCACATTGACACGAGGATTGACAACAATTGTATCGAATCGGGCATCATTGCTTGCGATGTTGTCAATGGAATTGACAATATAACTATAGATGTAATATGTTCCCGGATTGTAGTCAAATTTAGTGTCCAAAACAATGGTATCATGGCTCAATCCAGCCAAAATGCCGCTGTCCAAATTTACACTATAAGATTTGTTCACCGCACCTGTAACATCTATTTTGAGTTGGGTCGGGTAATTGTGGAAATTGATGTTTTGGGCAGTGTTGGCTGCTATTTCCACCGACAAAGGCTTGCTTTGATAACTGCATACGGTCAATGTTGGCACAATAATGTTGCTAATGGCAAGGTCTTGGTTGGAGGTGATACGTATTCTGTCTATATATTGCTCTCCATTAAAAGAATTGTCCGACATTCTCATCGCCTCGAACACAACAATGATACAAGATTGGTTGATGAATGAATCTAATTTGTAGGTATATTGTGTCCAGCCCATATCCACGCCATTGTTTTTTCTTACGGAGAACAATGTTTGATAGGTAACGCCACCGTCAAAGGTCAGACGAATGTCAGTGTAATCCAATGTACTTACATTGGCAGAGGTGTCGTGATAGTACCAGAAATCCAAGACAGGTTCAGAAGAACCGTTAAGGTCTAATTGGTCGGTAAACAAGTGGGTCATTTCACCTCTGTTGCCATTGAAGGCTATCATCGCATTGCCGGATTGCGGAATAACCTTTCCTGTCGCGTCAGAATCGTGCAATACTGTCCACAGATTGCTGCCTATTTCAGCAATGCTGCGTACCGTTGCGGGCATACCGTTGGCAAAGTTCTCGTCCATAGGCAATGCCACTTTGTTGTTGGTGTAAACCAATGATAAGGTGTCGTTGCTTGCGTTGTGGTCATCGCTATGGCTTAACCATGCTGTCAATAGGTAGCTACCTGCCGAATAGATGTTCAATTGGTTTAAGATACGGAATGTATCGCTATGAAGCATGTCCAAACTGTCTTTGTCTATCAAAATGGCAGTGTCCAATTGTATTCTGCCTGTTACCTTGAGGTGCAAAGTGAGCGATTGTGTGGCAAAATTGACTTTCACACCACTATTGTTGCGGACAATTATATCAATAGGAATAAAGTCGGGCGAGCAGAACTCCATGCTGTCGGGTAATCCTTCAATGGATTCTATAGACAAGTCCAAATGGTTGGAGAACATAGGCGTGTAGGCTCCCATGGTAGTCAATGTGTTTCTCGTATTGCCTTCTATATCTTGGTTGATACCGATATTGGGAACAATCACATGGGCATAATCGTTCAATTTGAGATTTTGGTTGACATTAACAAACCCGACAGGGCTATTGATAGAGTTTGCGTCTTGTGTGGTTGCAGCCGCAATAGCCGTCAAGGTGGTTTTGTTGCTACCGATGTACGCCAAATTGTCGTTGGCTCTGAAATTGTAGTAATTGTTATAGTCCAAAATGGTGTTGTTGGCAACCGTAGCGTGCGAAGCCGTGCCGATATAGAGTGCGTAGGCTGTGGCTGCCTTGGAAGAATTAACTGCCAAGATATTGTTTTTTACAGAATAATTTGACAATGTTCCCGTAATGGTTGCCGCTATTTGCAAGGCTCTTACCGCACATGTGTCTTGGATATAAATGGTGTTGTGATAAATATCCGCACGTGATGAAGTGAGTATACTTATACCCGTTGCGGTAACACTATTGAGGTCGGCATTTCTTATTCTGCGTATTTCGTTGTTGGCTATCAAACAATTTTTGTTCGGGTCGGCGGCTCTTGATACTACATTCATGCCCGACAAGTACATGCCTGTTGTACTTCTGCAACCTTGCAGCATAATTCTGTTGCCGACAATGCCGCTGTCCACCGTTGCATTGGTCAGATACATACCATATTGTACTGAGGTAACGTTTTGTGTGTAACGGGTAACAATATTATTGTAGGCAATACTCTTGAATATGGCATTGGAACTTGAATATATACCAGCATAATGGGCATTGCTTAAATTGTTGCTGTCAATAGTAATGCTGCATGTGCGTGTTAATATGTAGTCATTGGAACCCGCTGCTGCGTAAAGGTATATATTGTAATAACCTCCCGAAATATTGTTCTTGATAAATCGTACATTGGTCAGCGTTTGGGTGGCTGTGGTAGCACTATAGTATCTAATACCATTAGAAGTTGAAACCGTTGATGTGGGAGATGCTTTTATATCACAACCATAAAATTCCACATTGGTAATTTGTCCGTTCAATAGTACGCCATAGTTTGCTGTGGCGGCTTCTGCGTTGAAGGTTACATAGCGGAAGTTGATATGGCTTGCGTTGCTGAGACTTAAAGCAGTGCCCTCTCTTGCCACAAAACTAACATCGGCGGCATTGCCCGATACGGAAGTGATGGTAACCGTAGCAGTGTCGGCGGTTCCGTCTATCGTACCTAAGGTCATGGCATCGTATTGACCGTTGGCAAAAGCAAAGGTAACTGCACCGTTTATGCCGCAAGTGTTTAGGGCTTGTAAAAATTCATCTTGTGTTTTAAAGTCTGAACTATTGCTACCAACGGTGTAATTACCGGCAAGTGTTCCAGCACAAGCGTAGAATTGTTTTGCTATGCTGTCATTGCTGGAATCTTCGTCAGCAGTCAAGCCGTTGGCTGAACTTATCCATGCTTGTATCCTATTGATTCCGACAGGCGGAACAAGGTTACCCAAGGAAATGGTTGCTTGTTGTGTCAATGTCAAGGCACCTGTCCAATTGACGGGCGTTTGTTGCACACCGTTCAATGTCCAATCTATGGTTAATGTTTTTAGGGTGTCATAGCCGTTGTTGAATGCTTTTACGCTGATAGGATTGCTTTGTTGGGCAACAATATCGCCGTGGACAAATTCAGTCAAGGAAGCGTCAAAGTTTTTGAATGCTGCATCGTATGCTCCCATGGCTGTCGGATTATGACGGTTTTGTCCAGTGATGTCCCTTGTTATCAAACTATCTCTGTCTGTAAGGATAGGAAGATACGATTTCAACCTCAAATCAACATTTACATCGTTGAATATGGGTTCAAACTCTATGGAATTGCTGTCGGTTGTTACTACGGACAACCAATCTGCAAAAGTTTGTCTTTCGGAACCCACATAAGCAAATTTGTTGCCTGCACAATAGGCATTGTTGTTAATTCGGTAGCAATTGCCATAATTAGCATCGTATGTACCACTCAAGCGGATAGCGTACGCATTGGTTCCCGTTGCTTTGTTTACAAACACATTTCTGCTAACCGTAGCGTCATAAGTGGCATTGCTATATACATACCATAAAAATGGATAGGAGGTTGCGGTTGTGCCTGCAATATAAATGCTGTTGTGCAAATACGAACTTTGTTTGGGGTAATCTACATAGAAACCGTATGTGGTTGTAGCCTTGGAGGTGATACGTATTTCATTGTTGGCAAACATATCGTTGTTCGATTGGTACGACCGCAAGCCGTATAATGTGGTCGCATTGTTCGGTTGTATCACAATCTTGTTGTTGTATATCTTACTATCTTTGCTATAGGTAATATTTCCGCCATAGTAAGTTGTGGCGGTTGTTTGTGTGGACTCTAATACAATTGTATTGTAAGACATACTTGTTAAATTTGTATAATAGGTGTAAATACCCGAGTTGGCACAATTTTTTATTAAGTTGCTGTCGATAAAGATATTTGAACTGTTGTCATTGTCAGGGTAGAGGTAAATACCGTAATAGCCATTGTAAATTTCGCAATTCTTGATGGTTAAACTGTCTATTCTTCCAGTAGAACTTGCTTTGTAAATAGCCGCATAAAGGCTTGCTGTGGTGTCTTTGGCTAAAAATTTACATTGGTCAAAGGTGATTTTGTTGGCCACACCAGTGAAATTGACAGCGTAACGATTCTTTGTAGCGTCTAAGGTTACATTTTTCACCACAACATTGTCAGTGTTTTTTAATGTCAATAGAGCCATGGTATTGTTGCCTGCATTGAATATAACACTATCTCTGTCGTTTGCCAAAGAGGTAATGGTCAATGTGCGTGTTCTCATAATGTCGCCCAAATTTTCCAAAGTAACACTGTCGGTATAGGTGCCTGTTTCAAATTTTAGGGTAACATCGTTGGCAACGCCGCAACGTATGGCTTCTATTGCCCAATCTTGCCATGTTGCATAGTCTGCTGTAGCCGAACTGCCTATGATGTAATCGCCTGCCATAATACTATTGCACATATAACGGGTGCTGGTAATGGTGTCGTTGCTGGTAATGGTGTCACCTGCTAATGTAACATAAGCCGATAGTGTATTGTTTCCTAAAATAAAATTAAGATTGCCCAAGAAAATAGTATCACTTTGTCTATAAGCCAAAGGTGTACTCGGTGTATAGACAATAGGTGTCTGAACAACGCCATTGATAATATAAGTTATGGTAGCCGATGTTATATTGGTAAGTCCTTTGTTGGTCAATATTACTGATATAGGATTAGCCCCTGCAATGGCTTCAGTGAATCCGACAAAGTCCACCATTTTGGCATCAATGCTGACAGGTTCTGCTTCGTAGGCTCCCATAGTGGAAACGCCCATACGGGGAGTACCTTCTATATCCACGTCAATTCCACTGATAATAGGTGCTTCCAAAGTAGGATTGTTGCGAACAGCCAAGTTGGTGTTGCTATTGATAAACAATGGGTCTATACTTACAGAATGTTCATCTTGTTGGGTGTAGGCTCGCAAACTGTCTATATTGTTAGGTAGAGCCTTGCCTGCATAACCGATGTTTGCCCCGTTGGAATAATAGTTGTTGTAATCCAATTTTGTTCCATAAGTGGGCAATAAATAACTTGCAGATGAACAATATATAGGATAATTGGAAGTATGGGAACTTGTTGCTGCAAAAATA
>JAFZUH010000322.1 GCA_017618435.1 Bacteroidales bacterium
TGATAGACAGATTTGTACGCAATACTTCGCACAAAATTTCCATTGATTATATACAAAAAGTTGTGTGCGATCATTTTGGCGTATCGGTGTCAGAATTGTCGTCATCTTCCAGAAAACGCAATATTGTCCAAGTGAGACAAACTTCGATGTATTTTGCGAAAAAATACACGGATTTGTCCTTGGCTCAAATTGGTGCACAATGCGGCAACAAAGACCATGCAACGGTATTGCATGCTTGCAGAACCGTTGATAATTTGAAAGTTACCGACAGACATTTTAAAGAACATTTGGAAGAAATTGATAAAATTATAAAAAACGCATAAGACACTAAAAAAAATATTTTTTTCACTGAGATGGTCTATAACATTTTGTTATAGGCTTTTTTTATAAAAAATTTTCATATTCCAATAGAACAATTTATAACTAAAATAGATTTAAGTATCTGAAAATAAGTATTTTTCATTTTGTCCCATAATTGACATTATGTAAAGTAAAATGGACAAAATGAAAAATGGTTTATTTATACCGGATACTTTAACGGAACGGAAAAAGTTTTTAAATTCCTACTTGTCCCAATTTGTAGGAAAAAAATTTTTCTGCAAGGCTATTGGCGTTGAGGTTTTATTTAATTCTAATTCAAAACAAGAAACAATATACAAGGCGGCAATTTCTAAAAAATCAACGGAATTAGCGTATTATATGCCTTATATCATTGAAAATTGATACCATACAAAAAGAACGCAAAACCGGAAAGCAAATCCCAAAAAACAAAATTTGAATTTAAAACTATAATGCTTTTAACTTGTCCAGTTACAAACGTTGGAACAGCCCATATTGTAATTGGTTTAACTAAATATAAAAAACATATAGAATATAGTATAACAGATTTTGAATATAAGAAAAAGCGACAATAACGGCCCCACAAAAAGGGACATATATTATTATCGCTTTTCCATGTGCAAAGGTACAATAAAATATTTTTTTCTGTCTCTGATTTAATTTTTATTGCAATTTTCGTGCCAAACTAATCTAAATTTATTGTATAAGGATCATTTCCAAGTAAATTATAATTGCAATTTATTTTTCTACTATCAACAATATTTCCCTTGCTATCTTCGTATGTTAAAGTAAAATAATCATCTTCATATAAATAAAAGACGTCTTTATATTTTTTGTAAAGTGGAAATATACTTTTATAAAAGCCTGTTCTATGTGTAAAATAATGTGTATTACCTTTATAGGTAACAGTTATTGGTTTGTCTAATGTATTGGTAGCCGCAACATCAAACAAACAAACTTTTTCCTTACACCCTGAAAATGATACTAATAAGATTGTGTAAATAATAAATATTACCTTTTTCATTTTATTGTGTTTTTTTTATTTTCTGCAAAGATAATAAAAAAAATCGAACAATATTTTGTTCGATTTTTTTTATACAATTAACAATTGACTTATAATATCTTATAAATAAATATCTCTTTCGCCTTTGTCTATTTTTTGTACATTTTCTTGTACTGTTTTTTGCAGATTTTCATTTTGAATTTGTTTAATCAATGTTTCCATCAATTTCAGACCTTTTTCCCGTGTTGCGGGACTTGCAAAATCGTTCAGATATTCTCTAAAAGTAAACAGACCGTTAGGCATACAGAATTGTTTTATCAAGCCGGGTTTAGCCAAATCCATAAAATCGTTGCCTACCCTGCCCTTTCGGTAACACCCCGTACAGAATGAAGGAATATATCCGCCGTCAATCATGTCGGAAATCACTTCATCGAGGCTACGATGGTCTCCCAAAGAAAATTGGCTGCCTGTCCCCTCTTCTTCATCGCTATATGCTCCCGGATTGGTACGTGAACCTGCCGAAACTTGACTTACACCATATTCAATCAGTTCATTTCTAATCTTATCGTTTTCTCTGGTACTGAGAATAATGCCCGTGTAGGGCATAGCAATACGGATGATGGCAATAATTTTCTTAAAATCATCATCGGAAACAGGATTGGGAATGTGTTGGGTAAATTCCACGCCGTCAGCGGGTTCAATTCTCGGAAAACTAATGGTGTGAGGTCCGCATCCGAAAACACTTTCCAAATGGGCGGCATGTTCCACCAAAGCCAACACTTCAAAACGGTAATCCACCAAACCGAACAAGACACCTAAACCAACGTCATCGATTCCGCCTTCCATAGCCCTATCCATTACCAAAAGTCTGTTTTCGTAATCTGCTTTCGGACTGCCGGCGGGATGAAACTGTTGGTAAGCAATCGGGTCGTAAGTTTCTTGGAAACAAACGTATGTGCCGATTTTTTCCGCTTTCAGTTTGCGGAAATCTTCCACAGACATTGGAGCCAACTCTACGTTGATTCTACGAACATAATCTTTGCCGTTGCGGGCTGCGTATGTTCTCCGTATGGCATTGCAAATATAATCAATGTCATTTCTCGGTGTTTCTCCACAAATCAACAAAATTCTTTTATGACCTTCTTTGAGCAGGGTTTTTGTTTCCTGTTCAATTTCGTCCATATTCAGCACTTTCCGTTAGATGGTTTTGTTGTCCCTGCGGAAAGCACAATACAGACAATTGTTTACACATACATTTCCGGTATAAACAGGTGCAAACAACACCAAACGCTTGCCATATATTTCTTCTTTGGCATATTTGGCAACCTGCATAATCTTGTGGATTTGCTCCTTGTCTTTTACCCGCAACAACAAGGCAACATCTTCTAAAGACAAGCCTTTCAATGCTTTTGCTTTTTCCAACACCTTGTCCAACTCTTCATTGGTTGGCACAGAACCTTCTATCAGTCGATAAAGTTTTTCTCTGTCAATGAAATTTTTGAATTTTTCCTGCATTATTATATTGTTTTTATAAGAATAGACCTGACTTTTACGCCTTTTATTCTTCCTAATTTTCCCGTAAATGCGTTGATATTGTCAGCAGTACTTTTGACAATCAAAGAAATGATAAACAATTGTTCTTCACGTAAAGGCATTCCGTTGCGAGAATAAATCATATCAGCATTTGCACTCAACAGCTGATTGACTTGTTCTGCCGATTCTTTGTCGGTAATGACAATATTTATACTGCCTATTTGCTTTTCCATCAGTTATTTACTTTTGAATCAGTTGAATAAAATTATCTTCTTCGGAGACGATACAATCCTCTCTTCAGCAATATTGCAAAGGTAATACTTTTTTTGATACGAAACGATAAAAATTTATTTATTTTTTTGCATGGCTGTTTCAATTTCATCAACCGCAAGAGGCACCTTGTCCATAAGGTCAACAGGTTGGTCATTGACCAGCATCATGGTTTCAATTCTAATACCGATTTGTTCTTCCGGTACATACAATCCGGGTTCACAACTCAACACCATACCATAGTCAAAAATGGTATCTTTTGTCCCGACATCATGTACATCTAAGCCAACAAAATGTGCCACACCATGCATAAAGTATCGCTTTACGGAATCGAATTTATGTTTTTCGTTTTCAATATCTTTCTTATTTATTAAACCTATGTTTAACAATTCTTCTTGCATTGCCTCAAGCACTATCCGTTGAATTTTGTTGCAAGACATTCCGGGTGTATAATATGTTCTTGCCAAACGGAATACGCGTTCGCATATTTTATACAAGTCTTTTTGTCTTTGGGAGAATTTGCCATTAATGGGTATGGTCCTGCTTAAATCACCTGCATAATTGGCATATTCTGCTCCCATATCCAACAACAACAAGTCCCCGTTTTGGCAAATTCCATTATTAATATTATAATGTAAAACGCAAGCATTTTTGCCTGCCGCTACAATGGGATGAAAACTATGGCCGTTGGCCTTGCGGGCTAAAAATCCGCGACATATCTCCCCTTCTATTTCATATTCTGTAAGATTGGGTTTTATTTGTAACAACAAATCCTGAAAAGTTTCTGCAGTAATCAGACAAGCCTTTTGCAATAAATCTATTTCCCAAGGCGATTTTCTCAAACGCAAATTTTCCAAAATCGGACACAATCGTCTGTATTGCAACAATGGATATGCGGATTGTAATTTTTGGTACAATTCAAAGTTGTTGTCCCTTATTATTGAAAATTGCTGCTTGTTTTCAACAATATCCATATAAATATGTTCGCAAGAAAGAATAATTGCGGGCAATGTTTTTTCAAAATCATCATACGGCTTTACGTTGTTTATGCCAGAAATTGCCTGAGCGTCTTCTGTTGATAGTTTGTTTCCATTCCATTGGCGGTCTTTTTCTGTTGTAGGTTCAATAAACAACATTTCCCTAAAATCGGCATTGGTGTGTTGAGGACAAAGCACCAAAACGGCATTGGCTTGGTCTATGCCGCAAAGATAAAAGAAATCAGCATGTTGTCTAAATGGAAAACATTGGTCACCATTACGATAGACATTTCCATTGGCACATACAATTACTATACTGTTTTCTTCCAAACAATCAACAAGTTGCTGGCGATTGTGAATAAAAAGATGATTATCTATTTGTTCGTATTTCATTTTACCTTATATAAATATACCGCAAAGGTATCATATTTTTTCAGATTTTTGCGACACTTTTTATGTATTTGAAAATTTTATGTTATCTTTGCAAGATTCAAGAATAAACATTAAATAGTAAGGATAAGATGAAAAAGAAAATAATATTAGTCATATTCATGGGTTTGTTTGTTCATACTCTTTTGTTTGGACAAGTTACCCGCCCTCGCCGAGTGGATTTGTCAATATTTGCCGGTCCTACTATCTCATGGGCAACTTCCCGTTCTGAAGGGTTCAAATCAGGTGGTGCCGCTGTCGGTGGTGTTTATGGAATCAATACTGATATTAATTTGGTACAAACCGCTGAAAATTATTATTTTCATTTAGGCATTAATGCAAGACACATTCGCACAAAATTGAATTATACCGATAATTATATTTTGGAAGACAAGGCGGCAAAGACTGCTGAAAATATATCAAAAGCCTCGCTTGCTTCTACTTATAATATGATATATTTAAGTATTCCAACGGCAATTAAATTGCGTACCAATCCATTTGGCCGATTCGTCATATTCGGTATTGTCGGTTTGGAACACGGCATTTGTTTGTCTTCAAGGGCTAATGATAAAATAACTTATACACAAAATGAAAAAGAGGAAGTGGTAGCACGCAAAGACAAGGTGGATATGTATTCTAAAACATCGTTTTTCAGAGAATCGTTGTATGTATCTTTTGGTGTGGAATATATTATTCGGGACAATACACGTGCTTTTGTTGCCGTAGCGTTTGATAATGGTTTTAACAATATTTTTCGCGGAAAAAAATATGTAAATCAAGTTTATGATGAAAAAGTAAATGCCAAATCCCGTAGTTTTGAGTTTCAATTCGGTTTCTTTTTCTAAAAAATATAAGGCCATGTAGTTCAGCTGAATAGAACGTCAGATTCCGGTTCTGAAAGTCGGGGGTTTGAATCCCTCCATGGTCACAAGATAAAAAACAATGAACAAACAAACTTCTTTTTTAGAAAATATTGATTCCTCTTGGACATTGTTTTTGGATAGAGATGGTGTTATCAACCGCAAACTTCCCAATGATTATGTAAAAAACATTCCCGAATTTGTTTTATTAGACGGGGTTTGTGAAGCTATAGAAAAATGTTCGCAGATATTTAAGTATATTTTTCTTGTAACCAATCAACAAGGCATTGGAAAAGGTTTGATGACAGAATGTGATTTAACTGTTATTCACGATTTTATGCAGGAGAAGTTAAACCATCGCATTACAAAAATATACTATGCCCCCCAATTGGAAAAAGAACACAGCGAAATGCGAAAACCATCTATCGGTATGGCATTGCAGGCGAAAAAAGAATTTCCCGATATAGATTTTTCCAAATCCGTTATGGTGGGCGATTCATCTTCGGATATGCTATTCGGTCAAAATGCCGGAATGAAAACAGTATTTATCACTAATGGAGCAAAAAAAGATATTGTTTGCGATATGGCATTTGAAAATTTATATGATTTTTCACAACATCTTGATTAGTTGACAGAAAAATTGAGAAGAAAAAAAACTTTTCATTTTACTGCTTTTAGTCAAAAAAATATGCTATTTTTGCAAAACCAGATATTAAACATTGTATAAAAGGCAATATGCAGGATTTGAAACTTTTACTATATCAAACGGAAAATCGTGTATTGTTGCTGACTGAAAAATATAATAGTTTGGTAGATGAGAACAAACAATTAAAGGAAAAAATTGCAGCATTAAAAGAAGAAATAAACGTTTTAAATATAAAAAATAAAGAACAAGCAGAAAATATCGTCAATTATAAACTTAAATCGATGATAACAGAAAAACAGACAACAAAAGATATTAAGTTGAAAATAAATGAATTAGTGCGGGATATTGATGCTTGTCTAAAAATGATAGATGAATAAGATGTCAGAAGAAAAAAAGTCAATAACATTACATATAGCGCAACAAGCCTTTAAAATGAACATCCCTGTTGAACATGAGGAAATGTATCGAACAGCGGAAAGACGTATTCATCAATATATGAGAACATTGTCTGAAAAAACCAATATTACCGATAATTTTACATTATTGGGATATGCTGCAATAAATTTTGCTTTAAATGAAGTCAATCTCATGGGAAAGCAAAAATTTGTCGATAATGATTTAAAAGATTGTTTGAAAAAAATACAAGAAGTTGTTAATGAAGCATTAGCAAAATCTTAGTTTTACGTTCTTTATTTTATAAAAAAAAAGGAATCACCGCACAAAACCTTTCGTTTGTTAAACTCAACAAATAAACAAACAAAATAGCTGTCTCAGAGTAAATAAAGACATTCGATTTGTATCGAAACACTTGACATGCTTTGGCATCTATAAACTTAATGATAATGGAGTTTAAGTAAGCCATTCGGTTTTGTGCGTTTTTTTATTAATGAAATGAAATAGAATTAATTTAAATAAAATATAAAATATAAAATATAAATAATATGAACAGTTCAATAATAATAGTCATTAGCCTTGTAATCGGCATTGTAGTAGGCGTTCTACTTGCCTTTCTTATAATCAATCAATTGTGGAAATCCAAAAAAGAGAAAACCATAGAGGAGGCCAAAAAAGAAGCGGAATTAATTAAAAATGAAAAGATTTTACAATCAAAGGAAAAGTTTCTGCAACTAAAAACCGAACACGAAAAAATGGTGGCAGAAAAAAACAAACAAATTGCCGCTTCTGAAAACAGAATCAAACAAAAAGAAGCTACATTGTCTCAAAAACAAGAAA
>JAFZUH010000323.1 GCA_017618435.1 Bacteroidales bacterium
TTATTTTTCATTTTCATTTGTATTATTTGTATCATTGAATGCGTGAAATAAGTTTTAAAACAAAGATTTCAGGAATATTCCAAACATCAAAGTCCTTCAAATATCCTTATTTTATCTTTAATTTGGTCATCAATTGTTTGTGAGCAATCGTGTTGATTGTCATAACCGGACAAAACAGAATAGCAAGTGCAATAGCATTTACTTTCATCTTGTTCATCTACAATTTGTTGCACCATTTTTAGGCTTTTGTTTCCCAATTCTACAACTTTGGTTTCCACCATCACGTTACTATAAAAACGCACCGATGCAAAGAAATCATATTCGGTATGAACAAGCACCAAATCGAGTGTTTGCAAATTTAGTTTTCCTGTAATTTCTTTCAGATAATGCAATCTACCCAAATCGAAATAAGCCGACAACACCCCATTATTGACATGATTAAAGGCGTCAATATCAGTCATTCTGATTTGAATGGGCAATTTACTTTTAAAGGTATAATCTTGAATTTTTATTCTATCCGACATAGAGCAATTATCAACTGCATTTGGAATGTCCGCAGTTCATACAAGTTGCACAACCGTCTTTATAGACAAGTGTTTCCTGTCCGCATTCCGGACATGCTTGTTTTATCTTTGTGCCGTCTTTGATATAGTTTTTTAATGCCCTACTGACACCATTTTTCCATGTCATGATATTATCATCATCAAAACGGAGTTTGGACACAAGGTTTACTACATTTGGCAATGGCATACCATGACGAAGGATACCTGAAATCAGTTTTGCATAGTTCCAATATTCCTCATTGAACATTCTGGACAATCCGCAAACGGTTCCATCGTAGCCGTCATTGTCTTTAAACAGAAAATCATATCTTGCAGGTTCTTGACCTATCTTTACTCGTTTTACCCAACCTTTTTTGATGGCAGGGTGAAGATAGAAAGCATCGGCTCTTCCTGTGAAAATTTCATAAGGTCTGTTATTAACCAAGCCAACCACAGCAATCCATTCCTCATCTCTGTTGCGGAAACGGATAACATCAGCCTCTATCACTTCAGGGCGTTTGGGAGCAATGCTTTCACCGAAATCAATTGTCTTTTCTGATGATGACTTTTCCTTATTGCTGACAATAACGCCATCGCGAGAGCCTTCTCTGTAAATGGTCATGCCCTTACAGCCGCATTCCCATGCTGTTTTGTATATCTCACTTACCACCGCTTCTGTTGCCGTTTCGGGAATATTGACCGTTACACTGATAGAATGGTCCACCCATTTTTGCACTGCCCCTTGCATTTTCACTTTCATAGTCCAATCAATATCATAGGCAGTGGCTTTGTTGTAAGGTGATTGGGCAATAATTTTGTTGAGTTCTTCGGTTTTCATTCCTTCAAGTTGTTCCTTTGTATAGCCCTTTGTTTTTGCCCATGTTACAAACTTAGGGTGAAGCACTTGGTATTCCTCAAATGAATCTCCGTTTTTGTCCACAAAATCAACTTTTACATTACTGTCATTAGGATTAACTTTTCTTCTACGGGTATAGGCTATCATAAATACAGGTTCAATACCTGAAGTTGTTTGTGTACACAAACTGACACTACCCGTAGGAGCAACTGTTAGCAAGGCAATATTTCTTCTGCCATACAAACACATATCTTGATACAAAACAGGGTCTGCCTCGCGTATACGTCTAATAAATGGATTGTTTATTTCTTTTTCCGTGTTATAAATAGAAAATTTTCCTCTTTCTTTTGCCAAATCTACAGAAGAACGATAAGCAGCAAGTGCCAATTGTTTGTGAACTTCCGTTGAAAAAGCAATAGCCTCTTCGGAACCATAACGAATATTCATGGCTGCCAACATATCCCCTTCTGCCGTAATGCCCAAACCTGTTCTTCTTCCGCGAGCGGATTTTTCTTTGATTTTCTTCCACAAATCTGTTTCTACACGTTTAATATATTCCGCTTCAGGGTCTTTTGATATTTTTTCCAATATCTTATCAATCTTTTCCATTTCCAAATCTACCAAATCGTCCATCAAACGTTGTGCAATAGCGACATGTGATTTGAATTTTTCAAAATTGAATGATGCTTGTGGGGTAAACGGATTTTCCACATAACTATACAAATTGATGGCGGTCAATCGGCAACTGTCGTATGGACAGAGTGGAATTTCGCCACAAGGATTGGTAGATACACTTTCAAAACCATGTTCAGGATAGCAATCCGGAATGGATTCATTGTGAATAGTATCCCAAAACAGAACTCCCGGCTCTGCCGATTTCCACGCATTGTGAATAATTTTATCCCACAATTTCCGTGCATTTACTTCTTTTTTTACCAATGGATTTGATGAATTTATCGGATATTGTTGCACGTATGGCGTGTTATTTTTAACACAACGCATAAATTCATCATCAATTTTCACGGAAATATTGGCACCTGTAATTTTGCCTTGTTCCAATTTTGCATCAATAAAACTTTCTGCATCCGGATGTTTTATAGAAATGCTCAACATCAAGGCACCTCTACGCCCACCTTGAGCCACTTCACGGGTAGAGTTTGAATAACGTTCCATAAAAGGAACAATACCTGTTGATGTTAAAGCACTGTTATGTACCAAACTGCCTTCCGGACGAATGTGCGACAAATCGTGTCCGACACCGCCCCTGCGTTTCATCAACTGCACTTGTTCTTCATCGGTTTTCATTATAGCACCGTATGAATCAGAATTGTTTCCGTTGCCGATAACAAAACAATTGGACAACGAGGCTATTTGATAGGAATTGCCAATGCCAAACATGGGACTTCCCTGTGGAACTATATATTGGAAATTTTTGAGTAATTGGTTGATTTGTACTTCTTCTAATGGATTAGGATATTTTCTTTCTATTCGGGCAAATTCACTGGACAAACGCCTATGCATATCGTCTGGCGTAAGTTCACAAAGATTGCCTTCCAAATCACGCAAGGCATATTTGTTCATCCAAACATTGGCAACCATTGTATCACCATCAAAATATTTTGTCGTTTCTTCCAAAACTTCTTCGGCGGTATATCTTTTGTCTGAAGAATACACCATTCGGTGATAGAATTTATCGTCTGTCATTTCCTCTTCTTCTATAGGCTGTTCTGCTTGTGGTGCAACAGGAGTTGCTGCAACAGGCTCTGAAACAGGAACAGATGCTGTTGATGGTGTTGCGACAGGTGCAACTACAGATGAAACTGGTGCCGGTTCAACATCAGGCATAACGGTATGATGAATAGCAGTTGCCATCTTCGGGCGTGTCGCCTTTCTTGTGGACAATAAACTTTCTGCCATTCTGTCAACAGACGATGTGTCTGCCGAAGAAAAAATACTCAACGTGTCTTTCGTGTCTTCTTCACGACTGCCTAATCCAAAAAGATCTCTAAAAAAATCCATGTACAATTACTCGTTATAAAAAATTTCAAAAAAAAATATCTTTGTTCAATATTCAAAATATAGAATACAACTATTTTTCAACATATTGGCTAAAACTTTCCATACCTTTGAATACATTTGCAAAGATAATAGACTTTTGCTGTTATTTCAAAATTTCAGCAAGAAATAATTAACAAATTTCAGTTATTATTTCGCCCTAATAATAAATTGAATATCAATTTGTTGTATAAATATTTTTATTAGTTTAGAACATTTTTTAAGGTAAACTTATAAAAAAATCAGAAAATACAACAAAAATTATCGGCCAGCCTCTTTAAAGGTCTTCAGCAAGGCTTGCAAATCGTTTAAAACACGATAATCTTTTGCATAAAAACTATTGATTTGTGCTATTAAATCTGGATCTGTTATATGCAAATGTTCCGAAAAAGCAAGCACCCCTTGTTTTATGGCTGGCAAATCGGCATTTCTATCAATAGATGCAGCAAGATAACCTATCCATGTTTTCTTGCCCAATAAGCAAGCAAAAATATTTTTCACATACTTTCCTTTGTTTTTCACCACCCACACATTCAAAACAAAAGTGCCAAGCAAAAACAAGGAAACGGAAATATCGAACAGTCTCTTTTTTATACGATTATCCTTATTGCCAATGGAGTTGATATTCATTGCATACATTTCTCCTGAAGTGCTGATAGAATGGCTTCCTATGATATAATTGCCGTTTTCCGGAGCAATTTTATAATCTAAATTGGCAGAACTAAGTGTTGTCATTAAATTGATAATCTGTTTTATCGAAAAATTCTGTTCGCAAAACACCAACTCCCCTATTTTATAGACATCAATTATCTCATTCAATTGTCCGATATGACCGATGTAATTTTTATTGGGTTTTTCTTCTTCCAAATAATATACATAACCGATAAAATCTGTCGTATAATTGACTTTTCTCAGCAAATTGTCCACCTTTACAACAGATTGTTCATCTCCGATAATCAAAATACGGTGGCGAACATTATTTTCAAGGGGATAGTTTTGGAGATGCAATTTTCCCACAATGGCTCTCAACAGAGAAGTTACTACAAAAGTCCAACCGATACCCAACAACAATACGGCTCTTGAAAAACGCCACTGCTCACTCATCAATGCGTATCCCAACAACAACACAACGGCACCTGTTACAACACCTTTGCTAACTTTTTGCACATTGATAGGTATTTTGTACCCTTTGTTGAAAAATATACACAACACCCATACAAGAGCATAGACAGGTAAAATAACATAAAGAAAAACATTGGAATATTGCTCATTATCAGGCATAATACGAGCATGCCAATAAAAGGCACATGCCAATAACCCCCCATAGATAAACAAGAAATCAACAAATGGCATCAACAACTTTAAAACCACCCGCTTGACTATTGCCAAAGCCGCCCGAAGGCAAATGGCCAAACTGATAAGAAAATTGAACAATTTGGCATTATTGGCAGAAAAATGTTTTTGAGCAAAAATCTGCATGGCTTTATAAAAAACAATAACATAATTGATACTGCTTTTTTTCGTGCTTTCACCTTTGTAGTGTATAATTCTTGTTTGCGGAAAATAATAATTGTCATATCCCCCTTGCGTTATACGATACGAAAGGTCTATATCTTCCCCATACATAAAATAGTCTTCATCTAACAAACCGACTTTATCCAAAGCAGTCTTACGCAAAAGCATAAACGCCCCCGAAAGCACCTCCACCTTATTTATCTCATCTTCATCTAAATAAGTCAAATGATATTTACCAAAACGTTTGGATTTTTTAAACAAAGCAGACAAACCGAATATTTTATAGAAAGCCACACTCGGAATAGGCAAACTGCGTTTCGATTCGGGAAGGAATTTTCCCTTGCCGTCCACCATTTTCACACCCAAAGCTCCACATTGCGGGTGTTCGTCCATAAAAGCAAGTACCTTTTCAAAAGTATCGGGTTCTACAACGGTATCGGGGTTCAATAACAAAACATACTCGCCACTACTCATCCGGATAGCCTGATTGTTGGCTTTGGAAAAACCCAAATTCTTTGTATTGGCAATCAACTTCACTTGTGGAAAATGTTGTTTTACCAATTCAACAGAATTATCCACAGAATTATTATCAACCACAAACACCTCCGCATCGATATTGTCTATGGCTCTATAGACCGACCGAAGACATTGCTCCAAAAAATAGGCAACATTATAATTGACAATAATAATACTGATTTTCATCTTTTCACAAAAGTCCTGCAAAGGTAGCATTTTTATTTTTACCGCTTCGTCCGCCGGTAAGCAACGCAGTTATACGAGGAAATATGCGTGACATTATGGCATACAATATCACACAAACAAGCACGGGAACAATGAGTTCTGCAACATAAACAATCCAAAAATGCAATGGTGTATTGCTAACGTTGCCTAAAAAGGGATAAACAAGCAAATAATGTATGATAGTAGGATGTAGCACAAATAGCAGAAAATTGCTGTTTGACAACCATTCAACGGGTTTTAATCGTTGGCGTTCAACTATTTTTGATGCTATTTGCCATGTTGGAATTACAGCGGCAATACTAAACAGTTTTTCGAATAATATAATATAAGAACCGCCTGTTACACATTGCCACACATGAATTACCAACAATAGTATTGTTAATCCAACACTTAACCAAACGGGTATTGTTCGTACAATGCTGACTATATTTTTGTTGTGTATGCCCCAATATGCTCCCACACTGAAAAACAGCAAAGCCGAAGGAAAACGCATAAAGATAAGGTGCCAATTGTCCGGCCATGGCATAAGATAAAAAGCAGCGAACAACAACAACACGTATGGTCTTCTGTTTTTCAACAACAGATACAACAGAGGCGACAATAGGCATACTATCATCAAATCACGTAAAAACCATAATTGAAAAGCCTTTGGCATACCCTGATAACCTTCGCCCCAGCCAACTGCTACATCAACTATATTTGGCAGCGTAAAAGTATCACGTGCAATCCAGTCGGCGTGTCCTTGCCAGACAAGGACTGCCATTTGAAAGGCCCAGACAAAATAATTCCAAAAAATATAAGGAACCAATAGGGTCAGCAACCGTTTTTTTATCTTTGGCCAATAAGCCTCCATGGAAAAAATATCAGGCTTTCGGAAAAAGAAATATCCGGATATGATAAAAAACATGGGGACCGCCACTCTTACTATTGTACGGGTAATATAGTAAAATATGGCAGAAAGCCCTTCTTGCGGCATTGATGTCAATAGCGGCGTATCGGTATGAATCAACACTATCAGCAACATTAACGGATAGCGAAGCCATTCCACTGTACGGGACAACAAACTGTCTTGTTCTATATACGTTGTTTTTATTTCCATATCAAACAATATCTATCAGATTATCAAAATCCGTTAAAAGAGAAATACAATGTCGGCAAGAGCAACAAAAATCCTAAAACGATCAAAAACAAAATAAATTTCCATATCCATTTCACCCAAACAGAATATGGAATTTTGGCAGCACCAAGACAACCCAACAATACACCGGATGCAGGTGTTATCATATTGGTAATGCCATCGCCGAACTGAAATGCCAATACCATGGTTTGTCGGGAAATGTGCAGCATATCGGCAAATTCAGCCATCATAGGAATAGTCAAAGCCGCTTTGGCCGAACCTGACGGAA
>JAFZUH010000324.1 GCA_017618435.1 Bacteroidales bacterium
CATATCGCTATTGGAAAAAAGAAAACTTCCTAAAATTTCTCGCACTTTTGTTCGCATTTCCCCTACAGCAATATCATCAATAGTTTGAAAAACGGTCTTTTTCAAATCTAAAAATTGATTGTGATTTTGTGAAAAATAACCGATTTTTACCATTTTTCCTTTTGAAAACACTCCATTTGTAGGTTGTAATTCTCCTGTAAGAATACGCACTAATGTTGTTTTGCCTTCTCCGTTTTTGCCTACCAAAGCAATTTTTTCTCCACGCAAGATTGTCAAATCTACCTGATTCAGCACATTTTTCATACCATCAAAAGAAAGCACCAAATCCTTTAAATCAAAAGCCACTTTATCACAAGGAGGAGCAGGAGGAAATGCAAAATGAATATGAGAAACATCTATTGCATCAACTTCAACAATATCCATTTTCTCCAACATTTTAATACGACTTTGAACTTGTTTGGCTTTAGTGGGTTTGTATCGGAACTGTTCTATAAACCTTTCTATTTCAGCACGTTCTTTTTGCTGATTGGCAAACATTTGTTTTTGATGTTCAACACGTTCAGCACGTCTTGTTACATAAGTGGAATAATTACAATTATAATCTTCAATATTTTTATGAGTAATTTCCAATGTCCTTTTGCAAATATTATCCAAAAAAGCCTTATCGTGAGACACCATAACAATCGCACCGCTATAGGTCTGCAAAAAACTTTCCAACCATTGTATGGATTCTATATCCAAATGGTTGGTTGGTTCGTCTAAAAGTAGAACTTCTGTTTTCCGCAACAAAATTTTGGCTAATTCTATTCGCATTTGCCACCCATAACTAAATTGGGAAACAGGACGGGAAAAATCCTTTTTTTCAAACCCCAAACCTAATAATATTTTTTCCGAATTGGCTTCTATTCTATTAAAATCCAAATAATTATATTGCCTATTAAGTTGTTCCAGTCTGTCTATACGTTTAAGATAATCTTTTGATTTGAAATCAGTTTCATTTTCTATCGCAGACTGCAGAGCGGAAATTTCAGCATCAAGTTGTTTTTTTTCAACAATAGCATTAATCACTTCATTGAATACCGTTTCATGGCTTTCAAGTTTCATTTCTTGCGGCAAATAACCGATTTTATGTCCTTCGGTTATGACAATAGTCCCACTTTGCGGGACTAATTCCTTGGCTAAAATACGCAACAATGTTGTTTTGCCAACTCCATTTTTCCCTACCAAACCAATCTTATCATTATCCGCAACAATAAATTGAACATCTTTAAAAAGATATTCTCCCGTAAAATGAACAGAAAGATTACTTATATTCAGCATTTTATTTATTAAGACGAGGGTCTCCCATACGAATTACCTGACCTATTTGAAAAAACATATCGGTAAATACAATTGTAGGATTGCCATTATTGGCAATATCATTCATCGCAGCCGTAAATACCTCAACCATATATTGTCCATTGGTTGCATTGACAAAAGGTGCAAAACTGTACAACCACTCACTTTCTTGTTGCGGACATTTCACCAAATCTTCAGCATTGCAACTCAACAATATACATTTTCTAATTAGATTAAGAGAATAACTTAGAAAATCTTTTTGTTTTTCTCTTCCCAACGCTACCAACTCTTTAATAAGTTTGTCCGTTGTAGCAAAGTCAATGTCTATTTTGCCCGTTTTGAGATAAACCAACCGATAGGCACATCTCATCATCGTACAAACTTTTTGAAAATAATCCACATTAACAATATTCACACCCAATTGCAGGGCTTGTTGTAGGTTAAAATCAGTAAGTGAGGCTATTTCTTCGGCAATACTTTCATCACAATCAATATGCTGTGCAACAATTTTTATAAAATCTTCTGATGGAAGTCTGTTTATTTTGAATAATTGTGTTCTTGACTGAATGGTACCCAATACTTTTTCATAATCCTCAGAAACTAAGATTATCAATGTTTTACCATCAGGTTCTTCCAATGTTTTGAGCAATTTATTAGCACACTCCGTATTCATTTTTTCGGGTAACCATATAATAAAGAATTTATATTCTGATTCATACGGTTTTAGCATAACTTGCTCTAACAACAACGCCGAATCCCTAACGTTTATTTCCGGTTGTTTGTTGCCTGCCGAAATAACATCAACCCATTGTTGATACGAAATCAATGCTTTGTTTGATTTCAATATATTTCTCCAGTCTTCATAATAATCTAAAGAATTAGCCTGTTTTATTTTATCGGAATTAACATTAGGAAAGAAAAAATGCAAATCCGGATGCGTAAGATTATTAAACTTAACACAAGAAGGACACTGTCCACATGCATCTGTTTCTGTACGATTTTGACAAGCAATATATTGACAATACGCTATTGCCAAGCCTAAACTATGCGTTCCCTGTTGTCCTAAAAATAATTGGGCATGACTAATACGTTTACTCTTAACAGTATTTATCAATATATCTTTAAGATGTTGGGATACAAGAATTTCAGAAAATAACATATTGTTTTTAAATAACTTTTACTAATTCTTTGACTATCAATCTCAATTTAGGTTCGGCGACAACGGCAGCATTTAACACCTCTTGATGAGACACTGTGTCCACCTGTCCAACAACACCCAAATCTGCAATAATAGAAAAAGCAATACATTTCATTTTTGCATGGTGAGCGACAATGGCTTCAGGCACAGTAGACATACCCACACAATCACCTCCTAATATGCGAAACATCTTGTATTCTGCCGGCGTTTCAAAAGTGGGTCCCTGCGTACCGACATACACACCTTTTTGATATGGAACAGCGTGTTTTTGAGCAATGTCCTCTGCTTTTTGCAACAAAATTTTACAATAAGTTTCACTCATATCAGGAAATCTATCTCCAAGCACATCTTCATTTTTCCCTCTCAATGGATGCTCGGGGAACAGATTGATATGATCTGTTATCATCATAATATCACCGACATGAAAATTTGGATTCATTCCTCCTGACGCATTTGACAGAATAAGCGTTTCTATACCCATAGCCTTAAAAACACGTATAGGAAACGTTATTTGTTTCATATCATAGCCTTCGTAATAATGAAAACGCCCCTGCATAGCAACAATATCAACACCGCTGAGTTTGCCGAACAACAAATTGCCGGCATGACCCGCTACGGTAGATACAGGAAAATTGGGAATATCAGCATACGAAACAGTCTGCTCTACATCAATATCTTGACATAAATTATTCAATCCAGTCCCTAAAACAATAGCAATTTTTGCCTTATTGCCATATTTTTCAATCAAAAATCCGGCCGTTTCATTTATTTTTCGCAACATAGTCTATGATTTGATTTTCAAAATCCTGTTTGAATCTTGCATGAAATTTCACTTCTATAGGCAGGTAAAATATAGGCAATTGACTGACAATATCATCCAAATAATCGGCTTTTAACCTCACAGCATCTTTTTCTGTGGTAAAAATAGCCACTTGCCGAGACAATGAACGATGAAAATATTGTTTTGCTTTTTCCAAATCTGCACGCGAAAAACGATGATGATCAGGGAACGTAAGTTCCTGACATTCAGAATAGCGTTCCCTTATATATTCCAAAAACGGATATGGGTTGGCAATACCTGTAATAGAAACAACACTACGCAAAAGAGCGGGATTCATTTGCATAGCAGGCTTTGTCAAGGGTTGCAATTGTCCAAATTCTATATAAGAAAAATAGAGTTTTTGGTGAGGTTGCGGTTGAATATTCTCTCTTATAAATTGCTCTTCTATCGGCAACAATACTTTGGGGCATTTGGTTACAATGATAATATCCGCTTCTTTAGCTGCCGATACTGGTTCCCGCAATTTTCCCATGGGTATCACATAATCTTTTGGATAAATATGATAATAATCCGTCAGTAAGATATTCAAACCCGCTTTTACACTCAAATGCTGATAGGCATCATCTAAAATAATAACATCCGTATCGGGAATCTTTTGCAAAATAGTATTGATACCCAATACTCTATCCTCACAAACTGCAACTGAAATTGAAGGATATTTTTTATAATAAGAAAGAGGTTCATCTCCAACTTGATATACCGTTGATTTGCTGTCTGCAAAGAAAAAACCTTTTGTCAATCTACCATAACCTCTTGACAATGTGGTAATATTATTATCTTTTGACAATAAGCGAATCAAATATTCAACATGAGGTGTTTTTCCTGAACCGCCTACACACAAATTTCCAACTCCTATAATAGGTTTTTTATAGGAGGTTCTGCCTTTTAGGTTGAAAAAATACCTTCTGAATTTCATTATCAACGACCAAAGAGCAGAAATTGGAAAAAGTAATAACTTCACCATGCGTATAAGTCCCTAAAAATCAAATATATTTATTGTTTATTATAGATAAAAATTTTTTTTGCTAAAGTAGCATTTTTTTTGTAATTTTGACAAAAATTTCTATTATTATTTTCAAATGAAAAATACGATAAACGATGTCATCAAAATATTAGAATCTTGGAGCAATCCTGCCTATCAGGAGTCGTATGACAATGCAGGTTTAATTGTAGGTAATGCCAATCAAGAGCTATTGGGTGGTTTGATATGTTTGGACCTGACACCAAAAGTATTTCAAGAAGCCCTTGAAAAAAAAGCCAACCTAATCATCAGTCATCACCCACTGATTTTCAATCCGATAAAAAAACTAAACGGCAAAAACAATGCTGAAAAAATAATCATGGAAGCCATCAAACATGATATTTGCATTTATGCCATGCACACCAATTTGGATAATATTTTCAGTGGTGTTAATCACGCATTTGCTTCAGCCTTACAACTACAACACACCGCAATATTATCCCCGAAAGACCAACAATTGAAAAAATTGGTAACCTTTGCCCCGACTCGCTACGCTGAGACAATCAGACAAGCCTTGTTTGAAGTTGGCGGTGGCAACATAGGCAACTACAATTCTTGCAGTTTTAATCAAATGGGTTTTGGCACTTTTAAAGCCGAAGCCAATGCTCAACCATTTGTCGGACAGATTGGTGAACTCCATCATGAAGAGGAAATGAAAATTGAAATGGTTTTTCCTGCAGTTTTACAAAATACCATGATACAAACCTTACAAAAAGTACATCCATACGAAGAAGTTGCTTTTGATATTATCAATTTGGCTAACACCAATCCATATATAGGTGCCGGCATGATAGGTGATTTGCAAACAAGCATGGATTTAGAACAATTTATTCGATTTTTGAAACAACAATTATCTCTGTCTGTTGTAAAATGCAGCAATTGCCAATCTAAAAAAATAAAAAAAGTTGCTATTTGTGGGGGAAGCGGTTCATTTCTGATACCAGCGGCAATGAACAGACATGCAGATATTTTCATTAGTTCAGAATTTAAACACAATCATTTTATAGATACACAAAATCAACTCATTTTAGTGGACATTGGACATTATGAAAGCGAAATTGCAACAAAAAAATTGATTTTTGCAAAACTTATCGAAAAATTTAGTAATTTTGCAGTTTCAGTATTGGAAGAAAATCCTGTTAAATATTTTTAAGAGCATAAACATAATAATTAGATATGGCAACAGCTAAGAAAAGTACAAAAGAAACAGCCGAAAGCAAAGTAAAAGAGACACAAGAAACAAAGAAAAAACAAGTATCGGCAAACACTGAAACAATAGAACAACAAAACAATGCAGAAGCAGAAATTGGTGTTGATAAAAATATCGAAAATGATTTGATTGCTTTGTATAAACTGCAAACTACCTATTCTAAAATTGACAAAGTAAGAGTAGTTAGAGGTGAATTGCCTCTTGAAGTAAGTGATTTGGAAGATGTTTGTCAAGGCTTACAAACCAGATTAAGCAATTTTACTGAAATTGTTAAAGAAACGGAAGCCACAATCGCCCAATTGAAAGAAGATTCCAAAGAGTCTCAAAATCTGATTGCAAAATACAAAGAACAACTTGATAATGTTAGAAATAACAGAGAATATGAGGCTCTTTGCAAAGAAATCGAATACGAAGATTTACA
>JAFZUH010000325.1 GCA_017618435.1 Bacteroidales bacterium
CAGTTGCAACATCTTCATATTTACTAATAAAATGCCCTGCACCACCTTTAAATCCATAACCCAACCATATTTGATTGTTTTTAATTAGTGGGAAAATTTCCTTATAAGTAATGGCGTTTTGGTGTCCGACAATCACAAATTTCTTCTCATAATTAATCAGTTGTGCCACATATTCACGGAAAAGAGAAAATGGTGGATTGGTCACAACAATGTCGGCTTGCTTTAGCAGTTCAATACATTCTGCACTGCGGAAATCGCCATCACCTTTAAAATAGTTTATGCCAATCTCTTCGGGGTCGGGCACGCGGTTGCCGTTGCGGTCGCCCGTATATTCAAGCCAAATGGCGCGTTCGCTGTCGTTCTTACTGAACAAGTCGTGCTCTTGACTTTTGTAACAGGTGGTAATCAACTTTTTAAGCCCCAACTGCTCAAAGTTGTAACTGAAATAGTGGAAGAAATTCGACACGTGCGGGTCGTCGCAGTTGCACAACACCACTTTGTCTTTGAAATGTTGCTTATAATGACGAAGTTCATTTTCAATATCAGCGAGTTGCGTATAAAACTCGTCTTTCTTGGCATTTTTAGCTTGATTGAGATTTTTATTTGCCATAATGATTGATAGTTTTTGCATTCACTATCAATCACTTGCCGGCAATAAGAAAGGCGTGAACCTTTCTACTCGCGTTCACGGGAAGCCTGAGAAGAAACCCGCCAATGTCTATAGATATTGTTCACACCTTTTGGTGCAAACATTAACCTTTTGACATTGTAGGTCTGCCAAGTACAGGCATTCCGTGAGCTTTGCTTTTAATCCGACTTTCTTGAAATCAGTTTCTCAGGCTTTTTTCTCGAACGCGAATAATAGCTAATGCTATGTTAAACAAAAAATTTCATTTGATAGGCTTATCAATAAGCCTATCAAACTTGTTGCAAAGGTACAATTTTTTTCTAAAATTTAAAATTTCAAAAAACTTTTCAAACAATAAAATTTCACCTCAAAAGAAATCATTGAGAAATTCATTTTTTTATGCTATCTTTGCAAGTTGAGTGCAAAAAAAGGAAGAATATGTTTACAAAAGACATTTATATTGAAAGGAGAAACAAACTTCGCCAACAGATAAAACATGGCATAGCGGTTTTTCTCACCAACAACGAAGCCCCAATGAACTATCCTTCAAACACATACCGTTACAGACAGGATAGCAATTTCATTTATTTTTTCGGGCTTCAAATGCCGGGTATGGTTGGAGTAATCGATTTCGATGAAGATAAAGACTTTATTTTCGGTGATGATTTTACCATTGATGATATTATTTGGATGGGCAATCAACCTACAATAGGTGAATTGGCGGCACGCTGCGGCATTACCCATGTGCAAGGCATGGACAAATTAGCCGCTTATATTTCCCAAGTGCAAAAAAGCGGTCGGAAGGTACATTTCCTACCTCCTTATCGTGCTGACAACAAAATATTTTTAAGCCTTCTTACTGGCATTTCCATAGAAAACATACCTGCACAGGTTTCAACGGAACTAATCAAGGCCATTGTTGCCCTTCGTGCGATAAAAGGTGAAGAAGAAATACAAGAAATGGACAAAATTTGCGACATCGGTGTCATGATGCATACGGCTGTAATGAAAGGCTGTCGCATTGGAAAAACAGAACGGGAATTGGCTGGCATTGCCGAGGGCATATCTCTGTCGTACGGAAATGGCTATTCTTTTCCTGTTATCCTTTCGCAAGACGGGCAAACGCTACACAATCACAATCATGAACAAATACTCACCGATGGCAGATTATTGCTGACGGATATGGGAGCAGAAAGCACAAGCGGCTATTCATCTGATTACACAAGAACAATACCCGTTAATGGAAAATTTTCACAAAAACAAAAGGAAATATACGAAATTGTTCTTAAAGCCAATATGGAAAGTATAAAAACGGCTAAACCAGATATACCCTATTGGAACATACATTTGAATGCCACCACCATTATTACCGAAGGCTTAACGCAACTTGGCCTAATGAAAGGCGACTATAAGGCCGCTGCCCAAGAAGGTGCACATGCTTTGTTTATGCCACATGGTTTAGGACACATGCTCGGTCTTGATGTACATGACATGGAAGATTTAGGCGAAAACTTTGTCGGTTATGACGAACAAACACAAAGAAGCAATATCTTCGGACATGCAAGCCTCAGATGCGGCAGAAAATTACAAAAAGGATTCATTGTTACCGTTGAACCCGGCATTTATTTCATTCCTCAATTGATTGACATTTGGGAACGTGAACAAAAATTCGCCCAATATATCAATTATTCAAAAGTAAGGGAATATCTCAATTTCGGTGGCATTCGCATTGAAGACGACATTCTTATCACCGACAACGATTGTCGCGTTTTAGGACAACCATTGGCAAAATCTGTCGCCGAAATAGAAACACTAATGCAAGAAAATCATTAAAAAACATTAACATAAAAAATCTAACTAATGAAAGTAGATGTATTGTTAGGTCTGCAATGGGGAGACGAAGGAAAAGGAAAAATAGTTGACGTTCTTACCCCTAATTATGACATTATCGCTCGTTTTCAAGGTGGTCCCAATGCCGGACACACTCTTAATTTTGATGGTAAAAAAGTAGTCTTACATACAGTCCCATCAGGTATTTTTAGAGAAAATACCCTAAATGTTATCGGGAACGGTGTAATTATTGACCCATTTATTCTCATAAATGAGGAAATAAACCGAATATCATCAATAACAGACGTTAAATCAAAGTTATACATATCCCAAAAGGCTCATCTTATTTTGCCTACACACCGTTTGTTGGACTATGTAAACGAAACCAAACGCGGGTCAAACAAAATTGGCTCCACACTTAAAGGTATAGGACCAACCTATACCGACAAAGTCAGTCGTGTGGGCTTGCGTGTAGGAGATTTGCTTTTGCCTGATTTCCAAGAACGGTATCAACATTTGAAAAATCTCCATATAGCACAAATCCAATCCATGGGGTTTGACTACAAAACGCTACAACTCAACAATATGCCTTTTGAAGAATATGAAAAACTATGGCATAAAGCAGCAAAAGAATTAGCCACATACCATATTTGTGCAACAGAATATTTGTTAAACAAAGCCTTGCAAGAGGGCAAAAAAATCTTGGCAGAAGGTGTTCAAGGCACTTTGTTGGACGTGGAATTCGGCTCTTATCCCTTTGTAACCTCTTCCAACACAGTAACAGCCGGAGTTTGTTCCGGTTTAGGCATCGCCCCGAACAAAATCGGCAAAGTGTTCGGCTTGTTCAAAGCCTATTGTACAAGAGTGGGTGCAGGGCCTTTCCCTACCGAATTGTTTGACGAAACAGGAGAACAACTCCGTCAGAAAGGTGGTGAATTTGGTAGCACAACAGGTCGGCCAAGACGTTGTGGCTGGTTGGATTTGCCTCACCTGAAATATGCTTGCATGTTAGA
>JAFZUH010000326.1 GCA_017618435.1 Bacteroidales bacterium
GTGTAAGAGGTCAAATATCCGGCATCATTGGTAAAAGCACTGACATTAGTGGGTTTATTGGTTAAACTGTCATAATTTCCGCTAAAAAGTTTCGGTTTATTGCTCAAGTCATTGTAGTTTCCGCTGAATAAATGCGGTTTGTTATTTAAATCATTGTAGTTTCCACTGAATCCTGCAGGTAATACCACATAACTGCCGCCCGTCAAAAACAAAGTATCTCCGTTTTTGCTCAATACCTGCGTTTCGGTGTATGAGGTCAAATATCCGGCATCATTGGTCAAATCGCTAACCTTGGTCGGGATTGTTGGCTTATTTGTTAAACTGTCATAATTGCCACTGAACAGTTTCGGTTTATTGCTTAAATCGTTGTAGTTTCCGCTGAATCCTGCAGGTAATACTACATAACTGCCTCCTGTCAAGAATAAAGTATCTCCGTTTTTGCTCAATACCTGCGTTTCAGTGTATGAGGTCAGATAACCGGCATCATTGGCTAAATCGCTAACTTTGGTCGGAATTGCCGGTTTGTTGGTTAAACTGTCGTAATTGCCACTGAAAAGTTTCGGTTTATTGCTTAAATCGTTATAGTTTCCGCTGAACAAATTGGGCTTATTTGTCAAGTCATTGTAGTTTCCGCTGAAACCTGCCGGCAAAACGACAGAACTGCCACCTGTCAAGAATAAAGTATCTCCGTTTTTGCTCAAAACCTGCGTTTCAGTGTATGATGTCAAATAACCGGCATCGTTAGTAAAATAACTGATATTGGTCGGTTTGTTGGTTATACTATCATAATTGATACCACCAGATACATTGCCTGCCGTTTGAGCATGTAAGGCGTATGGCACGCTCAACATTTGTTGTACCGTATTTAGTGTATAATTGCGACCGCCATCAGGATCTATTTCACTCTTGAGAAAATAAGGTCCTTTTGCCCAATCTATTACACTTATACTATTCGTTCCCTCTCCTATAACAATGGTAAACAAGCCATTAGCATTTGTATTGGGGCGATATTCATCGTTATAAACTTCCCGTCCATTTGAAGACCCCTGCAAAATGGTCATTCTAACCCCGATAGGAGCATTGGTTATCAATTTGCCGTTGGCATCACGTACAACAGCCTGATAGGTAAAACCTTGCGGTGCTTGAGCTAAAACACTTGCCATGCTCATCAGCACCAGAGTAATCATCAATAAAAATTTCTTTATATTCATCTCTATTTTATTTTTATATGTAACATTCATTTACTTTGTTTTTACTATTTTAAAATCACGTTCGTAGTCTTTCCCTATTATTCGCAACACGTATGTGCTTGCCGCATAAACGCTCATATCTATTTTTTGCTTGGTGTCATTCAGACTGCCATGTTTTAATATACGACCTGTAGTTGTGAGCAATTCGTATCGCAAATTGGTTTCAGTTGGGGGTATTTCCACAAAAACACCGTCTATGGCAGGATTAGGATAAACCGACACATCTATATCCCTTGCCGGCGTTTTCACCCGCAACTCCTCTACCGTATTAGTCTGCTGTACACCCTCGTATAAACTTGTTTGTCCTTGCCCTACGGCAGTACCCACATCTCTTTGTCCTACCGTATAACTCAAACTGCCGTTGGCAGTTACAACATCACCGCCCAAAGCAGGAAATGCTGTTTGAGCATGTAGCACAACTGACATCATGGCAAGGCAAAATATTGCCAAAAATTTTAAAATCTTTTTCATTATACTTTTTTTAGACATATAATATTAAAAATTCACATCTTATTTAGATGTATATTTTTCCTGTTCCTCGCAAAGGTATCATCTTCTTGTTTTTATCACTCATTTGGACTGCACAATAATATCAGCATTTTGCACAAAAATATCAGCACTTTGCACAAATCACTTTTCTGTTTTGTGTTCTTGGTAATATTGCGAGAATTCCGCAAAAAAATCACGTTTCAGAACTTTGGAAATACGCATCAACATCTGCGTGTCTATCCATTTGCGTTCGTATATATTGTAAATGGTGTTGCGGTGGCAATGCAACTGCTGACAAAGCCACCCTATTTTTATACCATTGGTTTCTATATGTTTTTTTATCTCTCTCCCGATATGATAATCTTCGTCCATAGGCTATATCTTATTCCTTTTTTCTCCCCGCAAAAGTACAATCTATTCCAAGCCCACGACTCAAAAAAATAGGTTCTGTTAAGGTTCTGTTTTTGTAAACATCTGTAAATAAGTCACAACAGAAACAAATCACACAACGTTCATCGCCACAAAAAAAATAAATTATCGGCAGGGGAGTCCATTACACAGACATACCATGAAACATCCAATTCCCCAAATTCATATAAATTTGGGGAATACAATCCCTAAATTAGTATATATTTGGGGATTTATAGAACACAAAACCTAACATTACGACACAAAATCGATATAATTGTCAGGGGAGACAATCTCGAGATGTGTTTCCGGATAATTTTCGGAAAACGATTGCGGCATCTTACTTTTCTTATTGCCCCATTTGAACTCAAAGGCTGTTAGTTTTCCATCCATTTCCTCTATCAAGTCTATTTCGCTCTGCTGCATTGTACGCCAAAAATAGTTCTGTGCGTAACTCTGGTGCAAGGCATTACGCTTCAGTCTTTCGCTAATCATCATATTTTCCCATAGGGCACCGCTGTCGCTGCGAAGTTCAGGTGGAGCGAAGTTTGAAATCAAGGCATTGCGTATTCCGTTGTCGTAGAAATATATTTTCCGTCCACGCTTGATTTCGGTACGCATATTACGGCTGAATGCCTTCAAACGAAAAATCACATAGCATTTTTCAAGCAAGTCTACATAACTTTCCACCGTTGCCTTATCAATGCCAACAAGCCGAGAGAGTTCGTTGTACGACACCTCGCTACCTATCTGCAGAGCCAACGCCTGCACAAGTTTCTGAAGCACATCGGGTTTCTTTATACCGCGATATTCAAGCAAGTCGCGATAAAGATAGTTATTTGCAAGGTTTGTAAGTATGCGTTTTGCATCGTCCGGATTTGTTACCACTTCGGGATACATTCCATATATCATCCTTTGTTTCAGCAACCTGTGTTCCTCAATATGAGATGTGTGCATGGTGAGTTCGTGCAGCGAAAGGGGAAAAAGCCGGTACTCAAAAAGTCGGCCAGTGGCAGGTTCGTTTATCTCATTGGCAATAACAAATGAGACAGAACCGGTTACAAGTACCTGCACAGGTTTCTTCAAGTCGGCAATCATCTTTAGCGTAAGACCGATGTTTTTAACTTTCTGTGCTTCGTCTATCAGCACAACATCATAATTTTTTATCAATTGCTCAAGCTCCGTAGATGTACGGTTCTCCAACAGCATACGGCTGTCGTAGTTGTCGCAGTTAAGTAGCAACTTCTTTTCAAAACTGTTGCTAAGTTCCTGAAACAATGTTGTTTTTCCCACCTGACGTGCTCCCATCAGTACCAACACCTTTCCTTTATGAAAGTCGTTTTTTATTATGTTGCTAATGTCTCGTTGTATCATTTTTTTATTATGTTTTTGACACTGCAAAGATACAATTTATTTTTTTTAATTCCCCAAATTCATATAAATTTGGAGAACACAATCCCCAAATTAGCATATATTTGGGGATTTGGATTTCAAAAAAACTGTAAAAAAACGGACAAAAGTCCGCCTGCACTACAAAAACATCACATAATATATGGGGAAATAGTGTGTTGTGCCTTGTAAAAGGACTTCGGGCTCGTTGGACAGCACCACAGACTTCCCGACTTTGTAATCGGGGTTGCTTACAAATCTGTCAAGTGCCTTGTGTATAGAGTAGTCCCTTCCCGATTTAATAACATAATTCATAATGTTTTAGGACTGCAAAAATACAACTTTTTCCATTTTTTATACCCTAAAAAAAACAACTTTTTCCATTTTTTCAATGGGTATTTTCACAACTTTTTCCCAAAA
>JAFZUH010000327.1 GCA_017618435.1 Bacteroidales bacterium
AACAGAGGCAACCATATTGGCAGCGTCTTCTTTTTTGCTTTCTATGGAAGAACGTTGGCTGGTAACAATCTTGATTTGTCTGCCTTGCGTTTTTATGGAGGCCAAGTTGGTAGATGTTTCCACAAAGCCTTCAATATTTTGATCCATTGCCAACACGCCGTGAGGGCAAGCATACAAGGCTTGTATCAAATCACATTGAGTGTAGTTGTCAATGATATATTCGGGCATTTCTGTTTCAGCAACAGTTATTTGAACATTGGAATCTGATTTTTGCAATTCCGAACGGACAATTTGTTCAAACGATTGAATATAAGCAACAATATCTTTTTCGTGTTTTTTGTCCGCCACAACTACGGCAGAGGCTTCTCTGGCAATGGCATTATGTTGATTGCCGCCGTTTATTGCCGCCAATTTGGCATCAAAAGCAAAAGTCAGATTATATAAAGCCCGAGTGATGATTTTGTTGGCATTTCCACGATTTTTGTTTATATCATCACCGCTATGCCCGCCTTGCAATCCTTTTACGTTGATAAGAAATGCTTTGCTGTTTGCGGGTACATTTTCTTTTTCAAAATCAATGGAAATTTCGGTGTTTTTTCCTCCTGCACAACCGATAAAAAATTGACCTTCGTCTTCGGAGTCAAGATTTAACAATATTTTTCCTTTCAACCAATTGGGTTGCAAGGCAGTTGCCCCCGTCAGACCTGTTTCTTCATCAACGGTGAACAGGCATTCGATGGGTCCATGTTCCACATCTTTAGAGGCCAACAGTGCCAAAGCGATAGCCATACCAATGCCATCGTCTGCACCCAAGGTTGTTCCTTTGGCTTTTACCCATTCGCCATCAATATAAGGTTCTATGGCATCGGTGTCAAAATTGAAATTTTTGTCTGCATTTTTTTCACACACCATATCCATGTGTGCCTGAAAAACAACAATGGGAACATTTTCTTTTCCTTTGGTGGCGGGTTTGCGTATCAGAATATTGCCGCCTTTATCTTCCAAGCTTTCCAATCCCAAAGATTTGCCTGTTTTCAGTAAATATTCTCTAATTTTCTTTTCTTTTTTTGAGGGTCTTGGCACTTGGCATATCTCAAAAAAATATTTCCATACTTCTTGGGGTTTTAATGATTGCCGGTCTTGCATAACAATAAATTTTTAATAATTTGACTTTGCAAAGATAACATTTTTTCCACTAAATTTTATAACTTTCCAACTTGAATTTGTAGAACTTTTACTTGACAATTAAGCATAAAAAAAAGCCGTTTGAAAAACGGCTTTTTTTATCATTCACATTATCGATTAAATGATACCTTGTGCCAACATCGCTTTTGCTACACGCATGAAACCTGCAATGTTTGCACCTTTTACGTAGTTGATAGAACCGTCTTTTTGTTTACCATATTCTACGCACATATCATAAATATCATTCATGATTTTGTGTAATTTAACGTCAACTTCTTCTGCAGTCCAGTTGATGTGACCTGCATTTTGGCAAATTTCCAAACCAGAAGTTGCAACACCACCGGCGTTTACTGCTTTACCAGGAGCAAATGGTATTTTTGCTTTTTGGATAGCAGCAATTGCTTTAGGTTGGCAACCCATATTAGAAACTTCAGCAACATATTTAACGCCATTTTTAATAAGTTCTTTAGCGTCTTTTTCATCCATTTCATTTTGGAATGCACATGGACAAGCAATATCACATTTTACGCTCCACGCTTTCTTACCTGCAGTGAATTTGGCAAGTTTCGGGAATTTTGTTGCCATATCTTCAACTTTGTTACGGTTAGAAGCACGCATTTCAAGCATATAATCAATCATATCTTTTGTGATACCGTTTTTGATTTCGCAAACGCCATCAGGACCGGAAATAGCAACAACTTTTGCACCGAGTTCAGTTGCTTTTATAGCAGCACCCCATGCAACGTTACCAAATCCTGAAAGGGCTATTTTCTTACCTTTCATAGTATCTTTTTGTTCTTTTACCATGCGTTCAACATAGTAAATAGCACCGAAACCGGTTGCTTCCGGACGGATCAAAGAACCACCCCAACCGTAAGATTTTCCGGTTAATGCACCTGTGCTGTGTTCGCGAGCCAATTTTTTGTATGCACCATATAAGTAACCGATTTCACGACCACCTACACCAACATCACCTGCAGGGCTATCTTGGTCTGGACCAATGTTACGCCACAATTCATACATGAAGGCTTGGCAGAAACGCATAATTTCTTCGTCTGATTTGCCTACAGGGTCGAAATCAGAACCACCTTTACCACCACCTAATGGAAGGTTGGTCAAAGAGTTTTTGAAAATTTGTTCAAATCCTAAGAATTTCAACATTGATACGTTAACAGCCTTGTGGAAACGAAGACCACCTTTGTATGCTCCCAAAGCAGCATTGAATTGTACACGATAACCTAAGTTTGTGCAAACTTCACCTTTATCGTTTACCCAAGTAACTCTGAAAGTAAAGATACGATCAGGTTCAACTAAACGTTCAACGATTTTTGCTTTTTCAAATTCAGGATGTTTGTTATAAACGTCCTCAATTGATTCCAATACTTCTTGAACAGCTTGTAAGTACTCACTTTCACCTGGGTGTTTGGCCTCTAAATCAGCCATGATTTTTTTAAGATTCATAATACAATGATTTTTAATTTATTATTATATTTACAAATATTTAATTTTTCTGTTTGTTTATGTTTTGGAAAATTTGTTTCCATTTGCAAAGGTAAAATATTTATTATGATTTTGATAACTTTTTCAAATATTTTTTTATTCTTTTTATATTATTGTTTATCTTGTTGTTACAATATTGTAAAATGTTTTTTTTATCTGTTTTTTGTATGTTTTAGTCAGAAAATAGGGTATAAATTTGCACCATTAATCCACGTGTAGGCGAAAGGGCAGGGTA
>JAFZUH010000328.1 GCA_017618435.1 Bacteroidales bacterium
AATGGAACGGTAAGATGATATTGATAAAGACCGCCGCCATAACCGTCTTGGGCTTTGTTGTTGCTTATATTGCTTGTTCCTTTTACCACCAAAGTACCATAATTACATACCCCGCCGCCGTTGCTTGCAGCAGTATCGTAAGTAACAGTAAGATTGCTTTTAAAATTTATAGTACCGCTATTATTTATACCTCCACCATTGCCACTGGCTTTGTTGGTTGTAATTGTCCCGATTCCGCTCACCGTTATCGTACCTGTATTGTAAATACCTCCACCGTCTGTTTTGGCCATATTACTAGTTATACTGCCCGTACCACCAACAGTTAAAGTGCCGGAATTATAAATGGCACCGCCATACGTTGATGAAGCCGTATCGTTTGATGCTGTCAGGTTGCCTTGGCAGGTGAATGTACCCGTATTGCGAAGACCGCCACCGACAGAACCTTTGTTTTTGTTGATTGTACTTGTGCCATAAACATTAATAGTAGCGGGATTTAAGATACCGCCACCAGCACCTGTAGCCTTGTTTTCAGCAACCTCCAAATTGCCGTAACAAATAACTGAAACATTGGCATTGTCAATAGACAAACCGCCACCATTGCCCGATGTGGCACGATTGTATTTCATCTCAAAGTTTTTCGGAGTACCCGATGTGCCTATCACAATTTTCGAATTGGTGCTGCTGGTGCCGAAACGAATGGCACCGCCATGAGTAGCAGTATTGTAGTTCATCACCACATCTGCGGTTGATTCAAAAAGACAATTTGGACTTGCTATTTCCAAAGCACCGCCCATAGCACTATTGCCCGTACAGGTAACAGAATTGTAATTTATTTTTGAAGGAATTGACAATAAAATAGTATCCCTTGGATTACACATAGATATGGCACCACCTTGATTGACCGACGTACCCGTAAAAGCCGCAGAGTTATATTCTATTTTCAGACTATCGCCCGTACTGCCGTTAAAATTAACACGACTATCAGAATTGCCGAAACAAATGGCAGCCCCCTGACCGTTGGTAACACGGTTGGAATCTATGGTTCCATTACCGTTGAAAGTAACTTTTGACTTGGTATTTGCCAAATACAAGCCCGCTCCATTGGCAGTTGAAGTATTGCCATTGATAAAGAATACGCCTGTTGCATTCAATTTATCCGTTACATAAATACCTGCCCCGTTACTTGAAGCGGTATTTAAACGTACTGCACCAACTTTATTAATAGTCTTTGCTCCTGCAGTACAAAAAACGCCACCACCATTTACAGCACTATTGCTACTAATACATATATTGGCTGTTGTGTTGTTGATGGTTCCGCCTGCATAATATATGCCACCACCATTACTTGTTGCGGTATTGGATTTTATTCTTAACGAATCCGTTCCCGTTGCTGAAACTGCTATGGTACCATTATTAAGATAAATACCTCCACCATGTACAGAAGCACTATTGGAAGCAATATTTGTCGCACATTTGAAATTCAATGTACCATTGTTCACATAGATACCGCCACCGTTTTTGGCAGTGTTGGCTTTTGAAGCAGCCCCTATATTGCTTGCTGCTGTAATAAAGTTAATGGTATTGTTTGCCCCACCGACATAAATACCGCCACCATTATTTGGAGCCGTATTGCCTGTAATTGTTGCCCCATTCAGAGTACAAGTTATAGTTTCATTATTTAATGAAACGCCACCGCCATTGGTTTTGGCGGTATTGTTAGTTATAGTCGTCCCGTTGCAAGTTAGAGTTCCTGCAAGTATATATATTCCACCACCAACTGAAGATGATGCCGTATTGTTAGTGACTGTTATATTTCCCAAGGTCAGATTTGCCCCACCTCTACTATGGATACCTCCACCTGCCGTTGCCTTATTGTCTTTGATGACCGCAAGACCGTTTATGGTTGTCGTACCGCCATTAACATCTATACCGCCACCGGGATTAGATGTAATAGTATGATTACGTACCATTCCTAAATTGGTAATGGCATTTGTACCTGTAGCATAAATGCCATAAGCCCTGCTTCCAGCAGTATTTTCATAGATAGATACATTCAATTTGTCATTTGTCAAGGTGTTGTTTATCGTTCCGCCATTAAGATACATGCCGCCGCCCAAACTTGTAGCATAATTATTGTATATTTTCAACATGGTATCTCTACCGGTAACGGCAAGAGTTCCTCCTGCCATATAAACACCGCCGCCATTGGAAGAGGCTCTATTGTATGCAATAGGCACAGCAACCTTAACGTTTACCGCCCCCGCTTTGATATACATACCAGCCCCATTTGCCGCCGTATTTTTTCTTGCAGCGGTTCCGCCTATAAGACTTATTTTATCTTTAAAGGTAAGCGTACCTGCATTTACATATACGCCACCGCCATCGCCTGTAGCCGTATTTTCGGTAATAGATGTAGCAGCAATATTGGAAGTCCCTGTATTGACATAAACGCCACCGCCATTGCCTGTGGCTGTGTTGTTTCTAATAACTGTACTTATCTCATCATAATCGTCTATTGTTGCTCCTGCCATATAACAACCCGCTCCATCAACAGCCTTGTTATATATAACCCACAACAAAGTATCATCATCGTCAAAAGTAATATGTGTTCCATTGGTCAGATAAAGACCGCCGCCTTGTCGGGCAGAATCGTAGGAAATGATCATCGGAGCCTCTATTTCCCAATCATCTACATCATCACCATAAATGCCGCCACCGGCAATTTTGGCTTTGTTGTAAGAAACACATATACTGTCTTCTATATAAATATTTGCCTCATTGGTAAGATACATTCCCCCACCATTGGTCGCCGTATTCCTATTAGCAGCACTCCCACCTATGATGGTTTTGCTTCCGATTTTTAAATCCAAATTTGCTTCATCATCCATATAAATGGCACCGCCATTATTGGTGGCATGATTGTTGGAAAAATTTGAGGTACCATAAAACTCCACATCAGAATTATAACCCATCATACATAATGCTCCGCCATTGTTGGTGGCCGTATCTTTGGTGAAAATGAGTTGCCCGTAAGCAAACAAATCTCCACCAGCCCCAGTAACAGTACCATCACAATACATACCACCGCCGTTTTGGGCTTTGTTTTTCAATAAACTCAATGTTCCATAATAAGTTAATCTCCCTTCCAAATACGCTCCTCCGCCATTGGTTGCGGTATTGCTGTCTATATACATTGTTATCAATGTATCGGCATTACCTAAATCCAAACTAACATACATATACAATCCGCCACCGTCATCTCTTGCCGTATTGTTGCTTATGCGGATTGTTTTATTTTTACCCATATATATCTTACCTGAATAGGCAAACATACCTCCACCGCTCGTATATGAAGTATTACCTGAAATAGTCATATCGCCATAACAATGCCACATACCCCCATAATATATTCCACCGCCTTCTTCTACTGCAGTGTTACCTGTAACAGTTACATTGCCTGTGGTGTTAAAAGCAACTCTGCTGAACATAAGCATACCGCCACCATACTGGTCGGAGTAATTGTTGGAAATGACCAATTCCCCGTCTCCATTAATGGTACCGTCATAAAAATATATTCCACCGCCATTTTTAGTACCTGTAACTTCATTGCCGTCAATCGTAACCGTAGTTAAATTGACTATTGCCTGTTTGAGTACAGACAGAGCACCGCCATGTGCTGAGGCTTTGCAATTCCGTATTACACATCTGGTCAAGGTAGCCATAGCATTATCCGCATTCATCGTTATCATTGATTTAGTTGACGTATATGATGCTTTGGCTCCATCTAAAATAATGTCGGTCATATTCAGTGTACCTGTCACTGTTATATAACCGCTATTGTTGTTACGGGTAATGGTACGTTTGGTATTGGTGG
>JAFZUH010000329.1 GCA_017618435.1 Bacteroidales bacterium
GAATACCTATCTGTATAGATTGTCCTTTGCAAACATGGAGCGTAGGCAGTGTATCTAACTTGTTGGCCAAAACGATGAGTTGTTTTTCTATGGTGTCGAAATAGTTACAACTGCTTGTATCAGAAATAATCAATCGCACATTGTAGGTGCCTGCTTCTGTATATATATGGGTTGGCTGAAAATCATTGGAAGTAGTGCCGTCTCCAAAGTCCCAATTGTAGTTTGTGGAATTGGGATTAACTATACTTGATGTATTTTCAAAGGAAATGGTACGGGGAGCACATACCATAGATGGCATAATAAATTCTGCAACTATACCTTGTAGTTTGAATTCAATTTTTACTACGCCAAGGTTACAATTTGTGCTATTATTGGTTGGTCCGATAACACCCGGGGTTACGGGAAAATTTTGTTTGCCTCCACAACCCGCACAAACCGCTTGGTATATTGTTCCTTTTTTGTCAAAACGGCTCGTGCCGCCATCAACGTGTTCTGCACTTTCGTATGCAGTTTGATTGCCTCCGAAATAGGTGGCAAAAACCAAATGCTGAAGATCGTCTCCTATGGTGATTAAATAAAAATCACCTGCATCGGTTGTTGTTTTGAAAGCGTCGGGGGTGATAGGAAAACCTGTTATGTTGGTTCCATTGGTGTTACCTCCCCAACCTGAAATATGTACATTGCCGCAAATATCTACCATCATGGCAGTGGGGGACAATTGATAACTTTGGATAGCATTGCCGAAAGATGTTGATACTATTTTTTGTGATAAATTATTGTTGAATTTGGTAACAAAGTGTCCGTTCCCACTTGCCCATACATTGCCTATTGTCCAGTATGATGTTGGGGCATTGGTTTGTCCCATGACATAAACAGCGTCATATTTATCCAATTCTATCAAATAGGCTTGGTCGTAAGCGTATGTTCCCAAATAGGTTGATGCCAATATTCGGGTGCCGTCAGAGGCGATTTTTGCGACAAAACCATCTATGACACCAGCATTGAAACTCTGCACGCCACCGACAATCGGTAACGATGATGATGATGTTCCGCCGACTATATAAATATCCTGATTGTTATCCATATCCATACTGTAAATAGCGTCATCGCTTTCTCCGCCAAAATAAGAACACCATAGCAAATTTTGCAGATTATAGGATAATTTGGCGATGAATCCGTTCTGAACATTGGGAGAACATGTGGGTTGGAATACGTTTGGTGTTATCGGTAAATCTGTTGAATAGGTAGAAGAAACAATACATACATTTCCATTTTTGTCCAATTGTATTTCTCCCCTGACTTCGTCCGCATAGTTTTTGTTGAGATTAGAGGCGGTATTTAAACCGTCATTGCCGGAACCGCCAAAGTAAGTCGAAGACAACAGTTGTGTGCCATCGGCACTAAACTTGGCGATAAAAACATCGGAACCGTTGGAATAATAATTCAAACTTGTAACAGTGTATATTGTTCCTCCTTTTAGTGCTGATTGGAAACATCCTATTGTTGTCGGAAAATCCAATGAAGAGGTTGTGCCTAAAACATATAATTCATTGTTCTCATTAACAATTAAACTATGAGGCATTTCTGTATCTGTACCTCCCAAATAAGTGGAAAAAACACGTGCCGTTCCATCTGTGTTAAACTTGGTTATACCTATATCGCAAATACTTCCTAAAAATGTAGTGTTGTATGCTCCCAGTGTGGTGGGATAACCTGTATTATACACCGTTCCTCCTCCGTAAAGGTTGCCGTTGATGTCGTAAGTTGCGGTATAACCCCAATTATCTGCTGTTGAACCCGAATATGAGGCAAAAATAATAGTCGGGTCAATGATAAGGGGCAATTCAGTGTCGTATTTGCCTACTTTAAAAGAAACAATATTGTCATTCAGCACATATTCGCATTTTATTTTGATAGGTTCACCGTCTTCGCCGATTTGGTAAGCGTATGGAGCCAACTCGGAAACCGCCATTTTGCCGATTCTCATTTCCAAAACACCATTTTTCACAAACAAGCGGTCTGTGCCGAGATAACGCATTTTTATATTCGTTACGGAGGCTCCCGGTGCAACAATAAAATCGTATTTTAGCGTATTGTATTTGGTATAATAATGTAAATCGATGCCGTCATAAAGACTTTGATAGGTCAGTTCGTGGTATAAAGGAACATTTGCTCTCCATCTGTCTTGCTGTTTGCTCGTGTAATAATTGTAGTATTCTTCTTGTTTGTCCGACCCTGTAATCTGTGCTTCTTGTGCATTTTCAAATTGCACCTGATAACTGTATATCCAAATTGATTTGTCTAATTTTATGTTTTTGTTGCCTGATTTGTAGGCGGCGACCTTTTCCATATAGTCTTTGTCTATAAAAGAAAAAGTTATGGCTTTTTGTTCAAAAAACAAACTGCCGTTTCTTATATTTGACTTAAATCGGATGAAAGAATCCCATTGACCGCAATTTTCTATAAATGCGAAATGATTTTCATGGTTTTCGTGTGCCATGCACGGCAAAGAAACCAGCAGAAATAAAGATATGACAAAGTATCGTAACGAAAAATGTGTTTTCATACCTAATATGTTTTTTATGTGGCAAATATACTAAAAAAACAAATAGGTATGGTGTTTTTAGAAAAAAATATCTACATAAACAGGCAGATGGTCGGAAAAACCTCCGTGATATTTCATTCCGATATTTGTGCGGAAGGGTTTTTGTCCCATGTTTCTTTCATCGTCTTCCAAAAGAAAGTCGGCTTTGAATATGGTGGCTGAACGACTGATTTGCAAGCCCTCTTTTGCATTGTAGAAATATTGATTAACAATCAAATGGTCTAAAATTCCCCAAGAATGCTGATATTTATGGGTACCCTCATTGTTTTTTTTGAAATAGGGGAAAAGCAGGTGTATCAGTTCATCGGATTTGACATCATCGGGGGCGACTGCACGGAGGTGTTGCTTGATACTTTCATCGTACGGATAATCATTGAAATCGCCCATGCAGATAATTTTTGCAGTTGGCACTGCTTCTAAAATGGAATCGATATGATGTCTTAAGAGCGTAGCGGCTTTGTTGCGTTTGGCAATGGTTTTGGCATAGCCCCCATAGCGGGACGGCCAGTGGTTGACAAATAGATGCAAGGTGTCAGCCGAATGGGTGGGAATGCCCTTCACATACAAAATATCTCTTGTTGTTGAAACCGTTTTCCCGTCATAAATCAATGGAATAGGGCAGGAATAGACAACATGAAATTTATCTTTTCTGTATAACAAGGCCACGTCTATGCCTCTTTGGTCGGGAGATTCGTAGTGTACAAAACTGTAAGGGTGTTTTTTTAAGGCAGTAGTATATAATAGTTTTTTGAGCATATCGGCATTTTCCACTTCACAAACGCCGATAATAGCGGGGCTTTCTTTGCCCCCCATGGCGGTAATGGCTTGATAGATGTGTTTTACTTTTTCACCGACTTTGTTTGGTGTCCAATGGTAAGAGCCGTTGGGGGTGAATTCATTGTCGTTTTTAGTCGGGTCGTCTTCACTGTCAAAAAAATTCTCCAAGTTGTAAAAACAAATTCGTAAAGAATGTTTTGTTGTTGATGTAGAATGGTTAGTTTGGGCAATAGTTTGCCAGCAAAACAATACTTGAAAAGCAAGCAATAACAGATATGTTCTATTTCTTTGTTTCATCTATGCAAAAATATCATTTTTTTATTTCTTGTATGATTTGCTTTTCAATAAAATTTTCTTACACCTTGTCTTGTTTGTCTGTTTGTGATTTATTCCTTTTTTTCTTTTTTCCTTGAGATAAAAATGTCTGGCAACAATCAAACCCGTTATCCCGAAAACGGCAGCACCAATTAACGACACAATGTCAAAAACAGACCAACCTTGATATTTTTCAGACAAAAATTGAATCCATTTGTCTATTAAACGATAACCGACATAACTGATAGCAAGAATGCAACACGTGGTAAGAATGGTATAATATTTTTTAGCAAGCATTTTCTGTTATATTTGTCTCAAACAAGGCAGGCGGCTTGCCCGCCTGCTTTTGTTTGTTTCATTGTACATTTTTGACAAGAATTATCTGTTGATTTGTTTGTCTTTATGTTTTCCTACCACAATAGAAAGCCAAACAATTATCCCCATCGCTAATATATTTATTGCCAAGTAAATCCAATTATATCCGCCATATATTGTCGCTTCTGCCGAC
>JAFZUH010000330.1 GCA_017618435.1 Bacteroidales bacterium
CTAAAATTGCCTCATATTAATGACAAGATTTATTTTTTTTCGCATTGATAACATCACGCAATTTGGAGGCCAATTCAAACTTTTCTTCCGCAACGGCTTGTTCCAACAATTCTTCTAACATAGCAATTGATTCATATTTCAAAAGTTTTTCTATTGGCAACAATTGCGGTGTATCCAAATCCCCCTCCAAATCTTCACCATTATCATCATCAAAAGAAAAATCATCTTCTTCCGAATACAATATTTTTTCCAATTCTTTTGTTGAAAAACCTATCTTTTGAATAACTTTTTCATCTGCAAAAACAGGAGAGTTTGTTTTGATTGCCAAAAGCAATGCATCAACCGCACTCGCCTCAAATTCAAGTTCTTGCTCATTTTGTATACAATACATAGTAGTATAGAAAATACCATTTCGCACATCTCGGATATACACTTCCTGCACTTCAACATCAAGTCGTTGGAGTATATCGCACAACAAATCATGTGTTTGCGGACAAGTAGACGGTTGGTCTAAATATACTCTTTTAAAAGCATCTGCATTTTGTTCTGCCACAGCAACAAGAAAAGCCTTGTTGTTGTCTTGAGTCACCAAAGTCAATACATAAGCAGAGCCTGTCCTCCCTTCTGCTATAGAATGTATTTTAACTGGTATTTTTTTCATCTAATCCGTTTTAAAAGTTTGTTTGCAAAGGTATAATTTTTATTGAACAAAATGTTATTTTTGCAAATCTAAAATAAAAACAATGGTTCCGGTTCCTAAGATAGACATTCCATCTTCGAAAAGCATTACCAATCGTTTGCTGATTTTACAACAATACAAAAATTATCATATAAAAATTAACAATATGTCCGCCTCTGCAGACAGCATATTGTTACAAAATTGTTTGCAACAAATATCACAATCCGTCCCTTCTCCTTTCGTTTTCGTGGATAATTGTGGCACAGCCTTCCGTTTTTTGTGTGCCTACCTATCCTTTACAACGGGGGAATGGATACTTGACGGTTCCCCCCGCTTGCGGCAACGCCCCATTGCACCTTTGGTAGAAACTATTAACAATGCCGGAGGTGAAATCCACTATATGGAAAAGATTGGGTTTGCACCATTGAAAATCATTGGGAAACAATGGCATACAAAATCTTTCACCATAGATGCCGCTATGAGCAGCCAATTTGTCAGTGCCCTTATGCTTTGTTTGCCTTTTAACGCTGAGAATGCCCGTATCGTTTTCGACAAGCACATTCCATCTTTTCAATACATCAATCTGAGCTTGAAACTTATGTCCCAAATCGGCCTGAACATACAATATAAAGAAGGAACTATTTACTACCATCACAGCAATGAATTACTACAAACACACATTACTGTTGAAGCCGATTGGTCTTCGGCTGCATTTTGGTATCTATATGTTGGACTAACAGGGAAACCTTTGTTTATAAACAAATTAACAAAATCGAACATACAGCCTGATGCTCAAATGGTTGAATTTATGGAAAACTTGGGCGTTGCCACCACCTTTAAAAAACAGGGTGCTTTGATAGAAAAAACAAAGCCTATGCCCAAATATATTGAAACAGATTGCATAAACAACCCCGATTGGGTACCCGTACTAACCACTTTATGTGTTGGCGAACAAACACAAGCACGTCTTTTCAATATAAAAAATTTACAATTTAAAGAAAGTAACCGTATTGAGGCACTGCAAAAAGAATTGGCTCCTTTTGCCACTTTGACTTGGTCAAATGACACATTAACCATAACCCCCCATACTTTAACATTTCCCCAACAACATTTTTTCCATTCCTACTCCGACCACCGCATGGTTATGGCTTTGGCTATGTTGAAACACCAAATTCCGCAAATAGAATTTGATGATAAGCAATGCGTAAAAAAATCTTATCCCGATTTTTGGAAATACTACAATCAACTAACTTGGTAAAGGTAAGACAAAAAAAGAAAGTCAATTAAAAACAATTGACTTTCAACAAAACTCAAACCCCATGTGTTCCAGCTGGGATTCGAACCCAGGACCCCATCCTTAAAAGGGATGTGCTCTACCTGCTGAGCTACTGAAACGACCTCTTTGTAGGTTTGCAAAGGTATAACTTTTTTTTATATAAAACCACTTTTTGTAAAAAAATATTTTTATTTCTTTTATTATACTGATTATCAATCTGAATTTTTATATCTTGGATGAAAAGACTGTAAGGTTTCCATCAAAAATGATGTATCTATATGCGTATAAATTTCAGTTGTTGTAATGGAACTATGTCCCAACATAGCCTGAATAGACGGCAAATCTGCCCCTCCATACAGCAAATGGGTAGCAAAACTATGTCTGAGCGTATGAGGACTTATTTCCTTTTGCACGCCTGCATCGGCGGCGGCCTTCTTGACAATATTGAATATCCACATTCGAGACAAATGCTTGCCACGCTGATTTAGAAAAACATACGATTCTTCTTGTGGAGGAATACGCAAAAATGAACGATAATCTTGTATATATCTCTGAAACTTTGTTTTAGCGTAAATATTGATAGGTATTAATCGTTCCTTGTTTCCCTTCCCTTTTACAATAATATAATCTTCTTCCAAATGAAGATTTTCCATCTGAAGATTGACAAGTTCACTTACCCGCAAACCACATGAATAAAGAAATTCCAAAATACATACATCTCTCGCTCCAACAGACAAACCTTTTGTCGTATCACCTACTACAATGCTGTCTTCCATTGCTTCTATTTCTTCAAAAGACAACACTTGGGGTATTTTTCTCCCTATTTTGGGACTTTCCGTCAAACCCAAAGGATTGGTATCTGTTATATTTACATATATCAAATATTTATAAAAAGCATTGATGCTTGAACGATAACGAACCTGTGAGATAAGTTGTATTTGTTTAGACTCTGACAAATAAACAAAAAAATCATTAAGACTATCTCTATCAATATTATCCGGCAACAAATTATGTTCTTCTGTCATATAATCGGCAAGTACATTTATATCCGTTATATATGCAGCAATAGAATTCTTGGATAACGATTTGTCTATTTTCAAATAATTTTCAAAACCGAACAAGGCACTTTGCCATTTTTTTATGACTTCTTCTTTATTCAAAGTATAAAAATTAAAATCCGATAATCGTCAATTCCGTTCTTCTGTTTTGGGCACGACCTTCTTCCGTATCGTTAGCGGAAATAGGTTTTTCAAAACCATACCCTCTAAAAGACAAACGTGTTGAAGCGATGTCTGCTTTTATCAAATAATCATAAACAGCCTTGGCCCTATTGGTTGACAATTTTACATTATACTCCTGACTACCAATATTATCTGTATGCCCACCGATTTCCACATGCATTTTGGGATTTTCTCGCAACAATTTCACAATGCGATTCAAGTCCGTTAAAGATTCTTTTTTCAAATCAGACTTATCTGTATCAAAAAATATGTTTTCCAACACAATACTTTCCCCCACCTCAATTCTTTTAAGAGGAATATCCTTTTCAATAGGTTCTATTTGAGAAGAAACTCCTTTTATTTCAATGTTTTCAGAATAGAACAAATATTTATCGTTTATCGCCGTAAAAGCATAATGTTTATCTGTCGGAATACAAACAACAAACTCTCCCGTATGTGGGTCAGATGTTGATTTTACGACAACTTGTTGCGTTTCCAAATCTGTCAATTCAAACATTGCAGCAAGTGGTCTTTCATCTTGAGCATCAAACACCTTTCCTTTAAAATAAGTAACGGGACTTGGACGAAGATGTGCTGGCATCTCAAAATAATACAAATCCAAACCGCCCAAGCCGTCTTTTTTATCGGAAGCATAATAGGCTTTATTGCCTTGAGCATTTACGACCAAACTAAAATCTTCAACATAAGTATTGATAGGATAGCCCAAGTTAAGCGGTTGCGACCATGAACCATCGGTTTTCAAAACAGACATAAAAATATCAGCATCACCCATTCCTTTATGTCCTTTTGAGGCAAAATACATTGTTTTTCCATCGGGATGAATAAACACCGAAATTTCATCATCCGGCGTATTTATTTCTTTGCCCAAATTTATCGGTTCAGAAAAAACACCTTCTTCTACCATGGTGGTTTTCCATATATCTTTCTTACCTTCTCCACCCGGTCGATTGCTAATGAAATAAATAGTTTTTCCATCGGCAGAAAAAGATGGTTGGGACTCCCAAAATTTGGTATTCAAAGGTTTGCCGCAATTTACTGGTTTTGACCACGTGTTTCCAACTCGTTTTGACCAATACAAATCGCAACTTCCAAATCCTTCATCACGATTGCAAGCCGTATATATCATATATTTTCCGTCTGGAGATATACATTGACCACCTTCATTGAAATGGGTATTAATATTGGACAAATACTCTCTTTTTGTCCAATTTCCATTGCCATCTGTCGTAGAGGCATACAAATCTTCTTCCGTAATACATTGAAAACAAATAGTATATTTGTCTTTAGGTCGCATTACCGTAAAAATAAGCATAGATTCATCTGCAGTAATAGCAGGCAAATATTCGTCCCAAGAGGAATTTATATTTTCTCCCATATTTATCAAATTGATAGAGAGTGGATTTTGCATTTGTTCATACCGCCAACGGCACAATTCCAAATCGTTTCTCAACTCTGAAGAAATACTGTTGGGCGTAGGATGCAAATTGATATACGACTCAAAATATCTAATTGCCGTATCTGGAAAACCACATTCCATATATTGATAAGCAGCCCCATAATAACTTTTATAATTTTTGGGGTCCAATTCAATGATTTTGGAATAATAATAACATGATTTTTCTTTTTGATGCAATATGGAGGTAACATCTGCCGCCAACTGATAGGCTTCCACACATTTACCATCGGCATTAATGGCTTTTTCGGCATACATTAATGACTTCTCCAAATCTTTGGCTTTCATAGCCTTGTATGCTGCCTTAAAGTTTTTAATGGCGGTTTTGTTTTGGGTAGAGGAAACTGTTTGTGCCTCAATTGACCCCAATACCAATAGTAAAAATAAACTTATAATAAAAATCTTGTTGTTCTTATTCTGAAACATTATCGTTGTATTATAAACTTTAACATTTGAACCCCTTGCACGGAAGTGATACGGACAAAATAAATACCATTTGCAAACGATTGAAGGAAAAGGCTCTCTTTTCCATCATTGACAACACCTTGCAAAAGTTTTTGTGCATTTATATTGTAAATTTCATACTCAAACTCTTGCACTTGAGAAAAAATATTGACCATATCTTTTGCAGGATTGGGATAAAGGGAACAAAAACTTTCCCTATTGTCTTGTTGTTCTGCAATAGCTGTTTCAAATGGATCGTATCCGTCAATCACAAGTTGTCCTGTTTTGTCAGGGTCAAGCCAAACATCTAATCGTTTACTACTATATCTGCTATTGGCATTTGTCCATGAATAGGCTATTCTACCATAATAATCCTCACCTTCTTGATTGGAACAACTTGCCCAACCGCCTTCCAATTGTCCAACTACCCGTTTGCTTAAATTGAACAAGGCAGAGCCGGAAGAACCGCCTTCTGTTGTTCCTTGGTTCCAAACCAATTTCCAGTGTGTACTATCAGGAAAACTCGAGTCATCTTCCTCATATTTAGCATATTTTAACCTTGAGTTGGTCATTGATATTTTTTTCAAATCACCGGAAGGATGATGTATTCCCACCGCTCCTATCGGCTGGGCAACAGAGGCATCCCAACCTGCATAATAGGGGGTCATTTCTTGAGTAGGTGTATCATTCAGCAGCAGCAGACAGAAATCAGAATAGACATCTCTCGCCAACAAGGTACTGCCATTGATGGAATAGGTCTGTTTTTCGTTTCTGCCTGCACAACCTTCAGATTCATAGTTAAATACAAAAACAAATCGACTTACAATACTGGAATAGCTTATGCAATGGTTGGCGGTTAAGAAAAACGGTTTGCCGTCTTGACGGACATTGTTGAGCAATGTGCCAGAACAATGAGCAGAACTTCCGTTCAAAATCAAGGCAACCGCCCGTTTTATATCCTGATAATTTGCTCCTAACTGACAATTAATATTTATATTACAACTTCCCGAACTTCCATAAGTGCCACTCTTGCCCAACAAATCCTTATAAGCATGCACCACTGTTGTCAATCTTATCTTTGACAAATCCTTATCCATAGCAGATTCATAATACTCCAAAACTATTTCATCGCTTGGGTACAATGCGGTGGAAAAAATACCGCTTGGCTGATTGTTTTCATGGGTAAAAGCACCTGTTACATACGATTTGTCTGCAGTATATATAAATAATTTGGAATGTTCCGGAATAAAAAACTCATCAAAAATCAAATTCAAAGACAACGCATCTGTTGATTTTACTTTCAAACGCCAAAGTCTGTCGCCATTTCCCAATATTTCCCACAATCCGCTGTTTTCCAAAGAAAAATCAACGGGAATTTCTACACCGAACTGATAACCAGTCTTATGAACATTATCTATTGAAACATTCATTTCTTTCTCCAACAATTGTTGATTATCCATTGGGGGCAAATACATTGTCGGAATCTCACTATATGCCAAATTGGATTTACGAAAACTATATGGTGTTCCACCATGTTCAATTTGTCCAAAACAAAAAACACACAAATTCAAACACAAGAAACACAAAAGAATATTGCTTTTCATTTCAACTAATCGTTATCTTTAAACAATAATGCAAAGGTAGGCAAAAAAACAATACTATAACAAAGAAAATCGTTTATCGGCTCCCCACATTAACTTTTCACTAATTGTTTTATAAAAATTTTGACATTCAAAATTTATCACATCTATTGAAAATTCCGCTTTTTCTATCATAATAGTAGCATTATCGGAAACTTTTTGCGTATCAGAATCTTTTGACAACAAAAATTCATGAGTTCTGCTTTTCACGCTTATTTCCAATGTCGTTGCCGGTACAATTATGGGTCTGACTGTCAAAGCGTGTGAGGCGATTGGAGAAATCAAAAAAACTTCCAATGCCGGATTGATGATTGGACCTCCACAACTCAAAGAATATGCCGTTGAACCGGTTGGGGTAGAAACAATCAAACCATCGCCCCAGTAAGTATTCAAATGTTTTCCATCAACTTTAACATCAACTGCAATCATATCTGAATCATCGGTACGATGGAAACAAATATCGTTTAAGGCAAATGCCGCATCTTTTCCAAAAACTCCTGCAAGTGAAACGGATTTGAGCAACATGCGTTTTTCTAAAGTATAATTATTGTTTTTCAATGATTGGAAAATAAAGGGAAGGTCTTTTAGTTGCAAATTAGACAAAAAGCCCAATCTTCCCATATTGATACCCAATATAGGAATATGTTTTTTGTCAATAAAATTAACTGCCCTTAAAAAAGTCCCGTCTCCGCCTATACTAAGAAGGAAATCAGCCTCTTCCGCATCTTTTACGGAATCGGCAAGAACAATTTTAGGGTGTATAAAATCCTGACTGAAAAAATCGGCAAAAAAAGAACGATAAACGAATATTTTTTCTGCATACAAACAACAAGTATCAATAATTGTTTCAATGGCAGAGACTGTCATTTGTTCTGTTTTTTTGCCATAAATGATAATCTTCATATTCAATCGTTTGTTGATATAGGTTGTAAAACAATGTCAGGAACAACAACTTTGTCCGTTCCTTTGGTAGTAAACACAGAACTACAACCTTCGTAAATAACGGAGTCCAATACTATTTTTCCTTTCAATCTCCAAGTGCCTTTGGTTGTATTATCGAACAAAAAACAACCGTTGCTGTCACACGAAGTAGCTACGATATTTATAGTATCTTCCTTTTGCACAACTTGTTTATATACAATAGCATCTTTGGCTTTGTATAAATTTCCCTCATCTTCATAAAATACATATCCTTCTATAGTGCTGTTGTATTTATCACAAGCAACCGACAGCAACAACAATAATATCCCTATAATAACTTTATCTTTCATTGCATCTGCAAAAGTATATAAAAATATTGAACAAGTTGAACAGTGAATTGTATTTGTTTGTATATTAAGCAAAAAAAATTTTTTGTTTATTTTTTCTTTTGTTAGATTTTTTTTTCTACCTTTGCAAAAATTTTAAGTAAATTATTTAATTTTTAAGGAAAAATGAAAAAATTATTTGCAGTATTAGTCGTTTCAGGTTTAGTATTTGTAGCCTGTGGTCCTAGTGCAGAAGAACAAGCAGCAGAAGAACAAAGAATCGCTGATTCTATTGCACAAGTAGAAGAACAACAAAGAATCCAAGATTCTTTGGCCGCTGAATTGGCAGCAGCACAAGAAGCAGCCGCTCAAGCAGAAGCAGAAAAAGAAGCCGCTCAAGCAGAAGCAGAAAATGCAGCAACCGCTGTTAAACAAGCAGCCAAAGCTACAAAGAAAGCCGCTACAACTGTTAAAAAAGAAGCTGAAGCAGCAGCAACAGAAGTTGAAGCACGTGCCGCTTCTTTCAAAAAAGCAAAACAAGACAACTAATTCGGTTGAATTGCTAAAACAAAAAAATGCTGTCTATTTAGACAGCATTTTTTATTTTAGGTAAAGCATTATTTCAACAAATCATTCCAAAGGACATCTTTGGTAGCATCAATATTTCCCACTTCACATTGACTGACATTGTCCACGTGCTTGATATGATGTCCCAAATCAAGCAAAAACTCAGGTGCACGCTTGATACCTTCGCCCATATTCACCAAAACCGTTTGTCCCGATTGGATACGTTTATTTACAATAGCATCTATCAATCCCAAGAAACATACTGCAGAAGCCGGACCGATATGAGTTTTCTGTTCTATTGCCACCACTTTTGCCATTGCCTCCACTTTATCTTCAGCAACACGAATAAAATCGCCATTGCATTTTTGCATCAACTTGGCAACGATAGGATATGTACCGGGATTGCCTGTACCAAGAATTGATATTTTTGTCTGCGGATTTTTTATGACAGGATAATCATTTTGGAACCCTTCTGGAAAATTTTGTTGTTTGGCCTTTTCCCAAGCCTGCACCATCGGGTCGCATTTATCTGTCTGCACAAGCAACATTTTAGGCAAACAAATATCTCTATGTGCCGAAAGTTCTCTTACCGCTTTGTCCAAAGCCAAAGGTCCCGTGCCGCCGCTAATGGCCTGAACATATACATCAGGCATTTTTTTCAGCATTCTCAACCATTCAAATACCATAGTACGTTTGGACTCTACGCGTATAGGGTCTATATTTCCCGCAGAAATAGGCACATGATACTGTGCAGCATAATCGGCTGCAACTTTTTTGGCGTCAGAATAATCTCCTTTGACACAATAAACCTGTTGTCCATACGAAGAAATCTCTGCCATGGAAGCCGCTACGGCATTTTCGGGCATGAATATTGCCGCAGAAATATTTGCTTTGGCCAAATATTTTCCATAGGCCGTGGCGGTATTGCCCGTTGAGGCTATACAATAATGTTTTAGCCCTATTTCCGAAAAAACACTCGCCGCCATACTTGCCGCAATATCCTTAAAAGTATTGGTTCCACCGTTCAAGTCATTGCGATAAACATAGATTTCACAATCTATACCGTTTTTTCCTGCAAAATGTTCCAACCATGTCCATCTTTCCAATGGAATTGCACCTTCCTGAAAAGAAACAATATTTTTTTTGTCATATAAGGGCAAGAAATCAAAATAATGCCAAAAACTTTGAGGTTGTCCCATGAACAATTGTTCCAACTTTGCATAATCGGCACTGTATTCTATTTCAGCATGTTTGCTGTTACATTGCGGACAGCACTGATTTTGGGCAAACCATGTGGCAAAATCTTTGGTGGTGTGTCCGCATTTAACGCAACGCAACTGATATTTATTGGCTGAATCCATACAAATTATTTAAAACTGATACGTTTATTGTTTATTTGATCAAGAGGATATATTCCTTTATCCAATTTTTCACGCACTTCTTTAAACACGCTGACAGTACGCTCAACATCTTCCAATGTATGAACGGCCGTTGGTATCAAACGCAATTCTATCGTACCTTTGGGCACAACAGGATAAAGCACCATGGAACAGAATATACCATAGTTTTCACGCAAATCCACCACCAAATGTGTAGCCTGAGCAACGGTACCACTCAAAAATACAGGAGTTACATTGGCTTCTGTCTTACCGATATTGAAACCGTTCTCACGCAAACCTTTTTGCAAAGCACGGGTAATTGTCCACAATCTTTTTCTTATTTCCGGACGGGTCTGAATCATTTCCAAACGTTTCAAAGCACCCATTACCATTGGCATCGGCAATGATTTTGCATATATTTGCGAACGCATATTAAAACGGAGATGGTCAACTATTTTGCGGTCTGAAGCCACAAAGGCACCTATGCCTGCCATACTTTTGGCAAATGTGGCAAAATGAATATCTATACCGTCTTCCACACCGAAATGTTCAGCAGTACCGCTACCGCGTTTACCCATTGTACCGAAACCATGAGCATCATCTATAATCAAACGGAAGTTGAATTCTTTTTTCAAAGCGACAATTTCATCCAATTTGCCAAGTTCGCCCGACATGCCAAAAACACCTTCGGTAACAACCAACACGCCGCCATCTTGTTCTTCCGCAAATTTGGTGGCACGTTTCAACACTTGACGCAAATCTTCCATATCGTTGTGTTTGAAAGAAAAACGGCGACCGATATGCAAACGGACACCATCATATATACAAGCATGAGATTCTGCATCATACACTACGACATCTCTACGTGTAAGCAGGCAATCCAAAATAGACACCATGGCTTGGTAACCGAAATTAACCAAATAACCTGCTTCTTTGCCTACAAAATCGGCTAATTTCTGTTCCAACTCTTTATGATACTTGGTATCGCCGGACATCATACGTGCTCCCATAGGATAAGCCATACCGTATTGTGCAGCAGCATCTGCATCGGCTTTTCTCACTTCAGGGTCATTGGCCAATCCCAAATAGTTGTTCAAACTCCAGCACAAAACCTCTTTTCCGTTGAATTGCATGTGAGGACCTATTTCGCCAACCAATTGCGGGAACATATAATAACCGTCTGCAAACTCCTGATATTGACCGAGCGGACCGGGAGTCCCCATTATTCTTTCAAATATATCTACCATAAAATATTAAATTTTAAAATTTACAATTAATATAATCTGCAAAAATAAAAAAAAAAAACATATCTTTTTCAATCATTGCAAAAAATATTGCAAAACAATGCAAAAACATCTATTATCTTCAAACACCTTTCCTATATATTTGATGAGGATAGCCCCAATAGACTATTTTGATACAAAAACGGCTGCCATACTATGACAGCCCTACAAATTACACCAACATTACGGCAGACACAATACCCGAAAAAAACAAAGCCGATATAAAATTATATCGGCTTTGTAGGTATTTATTGTGTTTTTTTACTGCACATTCCTTACCAAGCGGACAGATATACCGTAGCCGCGGTTGAGGTAGTACGAGGGATCGAAATTGCTCGAACTGAAGAACAAGTCGTACGCACCGCTAGAACTCCAGTATGTGGTCGACCAATAGAAGCCGTAGGAACCTACAGAGTAGACCGAAGTCCCATCGCGGTCGCCAGCAGCAGGAAGGAAAATACAACCTGCTTGTTCCATATTTGTCCAATCGGCAGCAGTAATAGTATTGGTCGTATAATTCGCATTTGTTGTATTCGTACTGTTTAATGTATATATAGATGTACTCCAATTATCCGGAACAATTATCACACCATTGGTTCCCATCACTTTGGCTTTGGTATAACGTACACCGGAAGATGTACTACGGGTATCCATCAAATAAACCCATTCATCTTTGGTTAAAGTACGCCATGTACCCTGTGCATCAGTGGTATTGGTTTGGGGATTATAAATGGCATTGTACAAACCCCAATCATAATTGGTACCTGATATATTGTTATTAAAATTGGCATAATAATTATAGCCATAATCAGTACCTGTTGTACTTGTCATATAAGGATATTTGTTATTATATCCACTGGTTCCCCAACCGAATAAGTCTATCCAACCGGTGTAATTGCTGTCTATGTTTGCATTGTCTTTGCCAATGGAATAACATTGATTGTGAGCAAAACGCCATGTACCTGCGGCAGTTCCACCGCCTGCTACAGCATGAGTAGTGGCTGTACTTCCGCCATTAGTGGCACTCCATTGCAAATTGCCGGGTGAAAAATAAACGCTATCGGTAGCAGAAACTGAAAATGCACTATTCACCATTACACCTGCTGTTGTAAATGTAATTTCATTACCATAGACCGTACCCACAACATTGGTAGCGTATGCACGTACATAATATGTGGTATTGGCGGTAAGACCCGTTATACTACTTGTAAAACTGCCTATACCATTACCATCTGTCGTATGGCTATCGCTAATAGTAGGATTTGGAGAAGTACTCCAACATATACCGCGTGCTGTAACCGTTGCCCCTCCATCGCTTGTTATATTGCCACCGCTTGTAGCAGAAGTAGTATCTATATTACTTACTGCCGTAGTAGATATTGTAGGTATTGTAAAAACTTGATTGGAAGCACTATCAGCAGAGCGAACAAGGCGGACAGAGAAACCGAGGTTGCGGTAGCTGGAGTGGTTCGAGGGATCAAGATAGCTCGAATTGAAGTTCAAGTTGTACGCGTAGCCGCTATTGTTGTACGTGCCCGCCCAATAGTAGCCTTCTGAACCGACAAAGTTGACCGAAGTACCTCGGCGGCCAGCAGCAGGAAGGAAAATACAACCTGCTTGTTCCATATTTGTCCAATCGGCAGCAGTAATAGTATTGGTAGTATAATTCGCTTTTGTTGTATTCGTACTGTTTAATGTATATATAGATGTACTCCAATTATCCGGAACAATTATCAAACCATTTACCCCATTTACACTCGCCTTGGCATAGCGTATACCGGAAGAAGTACTACGGGTCTTCATCAAATAATACCATTCATCTTTGGTTAAAATACGCCATGTACCCGGTTCATCGGTGGTATTGGTATGGGGATTGTAAATGGCATTGTAAACACCCCAGTCATAATTGGTTCCTAATATATCATTCTTGCCATTGCCATAATCAGTCTCTGTAGTGCTGGTCATATAAGGATATTTGTTGTCATATCCACTGGTTCCCCAACCGAACAAATCTATCCAACCGGTGTAATTACTGTCTATGTTTGCATTGTCTGTACCAATGGTATCCCACTGGTTGGCGGCAAAACGCCATGTGCCGGCAGCAGTACCCTCGGCTGTTGCATGAGTACCCGTGGCACTCCACTGTAAATTGCCGGGAGCCAAAACTATTTTGTAGCCCGATGAGATAGAAAATGAATTGTTTTCAATTGTATTTGAGGCTGTAAATGAAATTTCATTGCCGTATGCCGTACCGACAATATTGGTAGCGTATGCACGTACATAATAGGTAATTCCTTGCGTAAGCCCTATAATATTGCTTGTAAAACTGCCTATACCTGAACCATCAGAAGTATGATTATCGCTAATGGTAGGATTTGGAGAAGTACTCCAACATATACCGCGTGCTGTAACCGTTGCACCTCCATCGTTGCTAATATTGCCCCCGCAATCTGCTGAAGTCGCCGTTATATTGCTTGCTACGATGGTTGTAAGCGATGGAAGTATGGGATTAGTCGTAAATGTTATCTCATTGCCGTATGCCGTACCCTTAGAATTGGTGGCGTATGCTCGGACATAGTATGTTGTACCTGCGGTAAGACCCGTTATACTGCTTGTAAAACTACCCGTACTTGAACCATCTTTTGTGTGATTATCATTAATCGTTGGATTGGGAGAAATACTCCAACAAACCCCACGTACAATTATAATATCCCCACCATCATCACTTGCATTTCCCCCACAATCTGCTGAAGAATCAGTGATATTGCTAATATCATTGGTAACTATCACCGGCAATGCAATAGATGATGAAGGATTGGTTTCAGCAGAGCGAACAAGGCGGACAGACCTACCGTAGTAGCGGGAGATGCCGCTCGAGAGACCGAGATTGCTCGAATTGAAGTACAAGTAGTACGCGCCGCTGCTACTGCTGTACGTGCCCGACCAAGAGTAGCCGTAAGAACCGACATTGAGGACCGAAGTCCCATCACGGCGGCCAGCAGCAGGAAGGAAAATACAACCTGCTTGTTCCATATTTGTCCAATCGGCAGCAGTAATAGTATTGGTAGTATAATTCGCATTTGTTGTATTCGTACTGTTTAATGTATATATAGATGTACTCCAATTATCAGGAACAATTATCAAACCATTTACCCCATTTACACTCGCCTGGGCATAGCGTATACCTGAAGTTGTTGTACGAGTATTGATTAAATAATCCCACTCATCTTTGGTTATTGTTCGCCATGAACCCGGTACATCAGTAGTATTGGTTTGGGGATTGTAAATGGCATTGTAAACACCCCAGTCATAATTGGTACCCAATATATCATTCTTGCCATTGCCATAATCTGAAGAAGTAGTGCTGGTCATATAAGGATATTTGTTGTCATATCCGCTGGTTCCCCAACCGAACAAGTCTATCCAGCCGGTGTAATTGCTGTCTATGTTTGCATTGTCTATGCCAATGGTATCCCACTGGTTGGCGGCAAAACGCCACGTACCAGTAGCAGTACCATCGGCTGTTGTATGAGTACCCGTAGCACTCCACTGCAAATTGCCAGGAGCAAAAACAATTTTGTTACTATCCGAAACAGAAAAAGGAACATTGTTGGTTGTAAAACTTATTTCATCTCCATATATCGTCCCCACAACATTGGTAGCGTATGCACGTACATAATATGTGGTGTTGGCTGTAAGTCCCGTAATACGACTACTAAACGTTCCCCTGCCTATACTATCAGAAGTATGGTTGTCGTTAAGGGTAGGATTTGGAGAAGTACTCCAACATATACCGCGTACAGTAACCGTTGCACCTCCATCGCTTGTTATATTGCCCCCGCAAGTGGCAGCCGTATCAATTATACGACTTGCCATTGCTGTAGTAATGGTCGGAAGAATAGGATTGCGTAATGAATCAATAACATTGCGAAGTTGGTTAATTAACGAATCATATTGGTTTATCAAAGCATTTAGTGTTCGCAGATTCACGGCATCCATAGAGTCTGTCGGGTCACTCAAGTTTTTTATCTGTGTATTGACAGAATCGCCCACTGCCGCCACATCAGATAGTTTTTGCGTTTCAGTATAGGTAGTCAAATAGCCTGCATCGTTGGCAAAGGCACTGACA
>JAFZUH010000331.1 GCA_017618435.1 Bacteroidales bacterium
GGTGCTAAAACGGGTTTGTATTTAGTCAATGGAAAAGTACGAAAATTATCACCGAGAGAATGTGCAAGATTACAAGGCTTTCCTGATGATTTCAAAATAAATATAAATCTAAACCAAGCCTACAAACAATTTGGAAATAGTGTATCCATAAATGTCTTACAATATATTTTATTTGAAATAGAAAAAGTATTATTGTCATGAATTTAATAGAAAAAGGCTCACAAACCGCCAAAAACGGCTTTAGAAATGAAAATGATATTGTTTCTAAATTCAACAATTGGAAAAGCGATACTGATGCACAACATTGGTTGCAACAGATGAAATATAATTTAAAGGAAATTGAATCTGTGTCTGCAATAAAACTTGCCGGATACAAAACAGATGTGCAAGTACAAGTAACCATTAAACTTAAACAAGCTATAGATGTTGAAAATTTACAAGTCAAATTGGTAAGCCAATCAAAAGGGTTTAATCAAATAGACAAAAGATGGGTTGAAAAATATGCTCAAATGTGGAATATTCCACATGAAATAAATTCTATATTAAAACGTTATACTGGTGAGGACAAACCAAACATAAAAAACCCAAGGGACAAAAGACGTATGTATGCCGATGAATTTTCACCCAAAGAGCAAACTTTGATTTTAAATTGGCTTAATCAAAATAAAACAATGATTGTTTGTGATATTATGAAAGGTAGAGGACGATTTGCAGCCGAATGGTTGCTCGTTGCTCAAAAAGTAGCAAAGAATGCTCGTTGGATACTAAAACCTATGAACTTTTGCCTGAATTATTATAGCAAAGGAACTGTTTTTATTACTCCTAAAGGTAATTTTAGGATTGGAAAAATAACCATGCAACGCAAAGGCGGTGATAATGGACGGGATACCGCGAAAATGTTGCAATTTAAAATTGACCCGACTGAATTATTTAATAATTAAAACAATAAATCATGAAAAAACATATTATTTTTATAGTTTGTTTGTTGGCATTGACAACAACATTTCATTCGTGCAAAAACAAAGATTTCAGCGATGAGGAATATATCGCTTTTGCCAAAAATATAGAAAAATCCATTTTGGAAGGCAATGCCGATATTATGAACCAAGCATTTGATTATAAAAATTTTAACAAACTTGTTTTGTCTGATTTTAAACTCAACAAACAAGAACAAGAGGAGGCTGAAACTATACTCAAAAACGAGATTTTACCCGGCAACCTCAAGGCAGAAGCCGTTAAAAATGGCGGAGATTTTATGTTTCTAAAATTTTACCGAAAAGACAAACAAGCCTTTGCTTTATTTAGATTATATTACCAAGGAGGCATTTCCATTGAAGAATATGAATTAAAAGTGGTTGATGGGGCAATTAAAATAGAAGATGTATTCATCGTCAATTCCGGCGTTAAATGGAGCGAAAACTATCGTTTTGAAATGGCTGTTAAATTCAACATTCTTAATGAAGAAATCGCCAATACCAATAAATTGCTTATTGCAAAATCATATATTGAGAATGATGAACTTGACAAAGCCGACAGTTTGCTCTTATACTTGCTTCCGCAAGAGCAAAACAATTTATATGCCAGAGTTTTAGACCTAAAATTAGCCAGCCTTTTATATAATTATGATGAATTTGAAGAATATGCAGATAAATTCAAGCAAAACTTTACAACAGAAGAGCGTATAGCCGATTTTTTTCTTATACATAGTTCCATGACAAATGGTTTGGTTGAAGAAACTCAAAACAATATCAACAATTTAGTCAGACAATGCGGTTTTGACCCTATTTATTATCTCTATATGTCACAAGTATTTTTCAATGTTGATGCCTATGATTTTGCCTTGCAGACTTTGGATAGTGCAATTGTCTATTTGCCGGGATTGTTTGACCTCTATGTTGAAAAAATGAATATTTATTATGCTCTTGAAGACTATCAAAAACTTACCGAAACCATATTGGAAGTTGACAATTTGTTTTTACCTATGCCAGAAGATGTGGAAAATTATTCCAAACATTTTGCCAAAGCAGTCAAAAGTCCCTATTTCCAAGAATGGATAGAAAAAAGAAAATCAATGCAATACAATAATACTAATAACCAATAAAAAACAGAAGATTATGAACGACACAACAAAAAATAACATAAATTCATGGTTGAACGGCAATTACGCCGAAGAAGACAAAGCCATTATTCGTCAATTGGAACAAACAAATCCAACAGAATTGGAAGACGCCTTTTACAGAGATTTAGAATTTGGAACCGGTGGATTGCGGGGCATTATGGGCGTTGGTACCAACAGAATGAACAAATATACTGTTGCCATAGCCACACAAGGTTTATGCAATTATGTCAAAAAAATTGAAGGCAATCATAGCATGCCCAAAGCCGCTATAGCCTACGATTCCCGCAACAACAGCCGTTTTTTTGCAGAAGTTACCGCCAACGTTTTAACTGCCAATGGCATAGAAACATTTCTTTTTGATGATATTCGTCCTACTCCCGAATTATCATTTGCAGTACGTCACCTCAAATGCACCTGTGGAATTGTTATCACCGCTTCTCACAATCCCAAAGAATACAACGGCTATAAGGTTTATTGGAGCGATGGTGCCCAATTGGTGCCACCTCATGATGAAAATGTTATTGCCGAAAACCGTTTGATAAAATCCATTGATGCAGTGAAAATGAATGGCAACAACGCCCTACTTCATATTATCGGCAAAGAAATTGATGAACTATACATAAAACAATTGAAAACCTTATCGTTACACCCTGAATGTATTGAACAACAAAAAGACTTGTCTATTGTTTATAGCCCTTTGCACGGCACCGGACGCAATTTAGTGCCAATGTGTTTAAAGGCTTTTGGTTTTCAGAATGTTACATCTGTTCCAGAACAAGCGATTGCCGATGGAAATTTTCCAACGGTCATTTCGCCCAATCCGGAAAATGCTGAAGCATTATCCATGGCTATCTCGTTAGCGGAAAATGCCAATGCAGAGTTAGTTTTGGCAACCGACCCCGATAGCGACAGAGTGGGCATTGCTGTCAGAAACCATCAAAATGAATTTATTCTTCTAAATGGAAATGCAACCGCTTCGCTGATTATCAGTTATCTCTGCCAAGAATGGAAAAACAAAGAAAAACTCAACGGAAAAGAATTTATTGTAAAAACCATTGTTACCACTGAACTGTTGGCAGAAATAGCCAAACGTTACAACATCAAATGCTACGATGTTTTAACGGGATTCAAATATATTGCCGAACAAATCAGACTATTGGAAGGCAAAGAACAATTTATCGGAGGTGGCGAAGAAAGTTATGGCTACCTTATCGGGGATTTTGTCAGAGATAAAGATGCCGTTATCTCCTGCTCTATCATTGCTGAAATTGCTGCATGGGCAAAATGTCAAGGTAAAACATTATATGATTTATTATGTGATATTTATCTGCAATACGGCTATTACAAAGAAAGCCTTCTCTCTATTACCAAACAAGGTTTTAACGGATTGGAAGAGATAAAAAACATGATGCAGCAATTCAGACAAAATCCACCACAAAAAATTAACAATCAAGAAGTTGTTGTCATTAAAGATTACCAAAAATCTTTAACTTATAACCTTAAAAACGGCACAACTGAAACCATAAATCTGCCAAAATCAAATGTTTTGCAATTTTTCTTAGCCAATGGAAGTAAGATTACCGTTCGTCCATCTGGCACCGAACCTAAAATCAAATTTTATTTCGGAGTAAAAAGTGCGATACACTCCAAAAATGAAATTGACACATTAGACAAACTATGCAGCGAAACCATTGAACAAATGAAAAAGGATTTAGGACTTTGCTGAAAGAATTGTTCATAAAAGATATTCAATTCTTTTGAAACACACAATTTAAAATGATAATTTTGTATATATAATATATTTAATCTTGTAAAGAAATGAGATTATTCAAAGCACCAGAAAAACGAACATTCAATTACAAACCAAGATTTTACGATAAATCAGACGAGGAAATAAAAAAAGAAAAAATTGTTTCCGGCGACTCTTCAAATATTGAATTCGGCGACAAATTTCATCATAGAATAGAACAAAAACGCCAAGGCAAACAATTACCTTTAAAACGGCTGCTTATTATGGTTGCCATTTTGTTGCTGTTGTTATATATTATGTCTGTTTTATAGTTTATGTCCGACATCATCAATATTTTACCGGATAGTGTAGCCAATCAGATTGCAGCGGGGGAAGTTATACAACGGCCTGCTTCTGTAATCAAAGAATTGGTGGAAAATGCTGTAGATGCACAGGCTACACAAATAGAAGTCATTGTAAAAAATGCAGGCAAAACACTCATTGAAGTGATAGACAATGGCATAGGCATGAGCGAAACAGATGCACGGTTATGCTTTGAACGTCATGCAACCTCTAAAATAAAATGTGCAGACGATTTGTTCCACCTCCACACCAAAGGCTTTCGCGGAGAAGCTCTTGCCTCTATTGCCGCCATTGCTCAAGTGGAATTGCAAACCAAAAGAGCATCAGATACTTTAGGAACAAAATTGTTAGTTGAAGCATGCAAATGCTTGGAACAAAATTCTTGTTCTTGCGAAAAGGGAACCAAATTTTTTGTTAAAAATTTATTTTTCAATGTCCCCGCACGAAGAAATTTCTTGAAATCAGACAATGTTGAATTTGGACATATTCAAGAAGAATTTATTCGTGTTGCATTAGTACACAACAATATACACTTCAAATTGTATCACAACGACAATTTGGAATACAACCTATTACCTGAAACACCAAAACAACGTATTATCAGCATTTTCGGCAATCATTACAAAGAAAAACTCATACCTGTTGAAGAAAAAAACGATATTATTCAGATTTCAGGATTTATTTCCTTGCCCGAATATGCCAAAAAAACAAAAGGCGAACAATATATGTTTGTCAATGACAGATTTATAAAACATTCTTATTTCCACCATGCTATTGTTTCGGCCTTTGAACAATTAATTCCGGAAAAAACTTATCCAAGTTATTTTATTTTTCTGCACATCAAGCCTGAAAATATTGATATAAACATCCACCCGACTAAAACCGAAGTCAAATTCAGAGAAGAACAGGCAATTTACAAAATCATACATGCAACAACAAGGCATAGTTTAGGTGAATTTAACCTGAATTCCAATATTGATTTTGACAACATTTCTCCAGTGGATTTAAATAGTTATACCTATAAGCCAACATCTTCCATAAGAGAACCCATAACTTATAGCAACGAAAACTACAATCCGTTTGATATAAAAGACAATCACACCAACAAATCGAATTGGACTCCCAAGCAATCGGTAAAAGGTTGGGAAAATATTTACGAATTTATAAAAGAAAATACACCTGAACCCACAAGTGATATTGAACAAAATATCCCTTTTCCTTCCGAAGAAAAGGAAGAAAAAACGGAAGAAATAACACAACCTGCAGTTTTTCAGGTATTTAACGATTATATTGTTGGAAAAATAAAATCCGGCATTGTATTAATCAAAATCTCGGCGGCATTGGAACGTATCTTTTTTGACAGATACCTCAACAAATTGGAAAGTTCCAACAATGAAAGGACATGTCAAAAACTGCTTTTTGCGGAAACAATTACATTGTCCCCACAAAATGCCGAAACGATGAAAGATATTTTGAACGATTTCAACAAGTTAGGTTTTGATATTGAAGAATTTGGAAAAAACACATTCATTATCAACGGTATACCAACAGACGCAGACAATAAAGAACAGCCTCAGCAATTGATTGAACAAATGTTGGAAACATTTAACAACAATCTGTTATCGCTAAAAATCAGCAAAAAAAACAATCTCGCACACTCTTATGCAACAACACTTTGTCGCAAACAATACACAGAAAATATGTCGCAA